>QFPD01000044.1 GCA_003248845.1 Microbacterium sp.
CTCACCCGTTCGACCGTTTTCGCCACGGTGGCGTCGGGCCTCCTCGCGATCGACGGCCTCGGCATCGTCATGAGTCGGGTCGCGCTCCTCGACACGTTCCTCGCGTTCTTCGTGCTCCTCGCCTTCTGGTTCGTCATCCTCGACCGGGCGAAGGCCCTCGACCGCCTCGCGGCGCTGACCGTGCTCCGCGCACCGGTCGGCGAGTCGGCCGCTCCCCTGCATTGGGGCCCGATCCTGTGGAGCCGTCCGTGGCTGCTCGCGGCGGGCGCCGCGGCGGGCGCCGCCACCGCCGTGAAGTGGTCCGGGGTATGGGTGCTCGCGGCGATCGGCCTCTATGTCGTCGTGACCGACGCCCTCGAGCGACGCCGGCTCGGCATCACGTTCTGGCCGACCGACGCGGTGCGTCAGGGCGCGGCATCCTTCGTCCTCCTCGTCCCCGTGGCTTTCGTGGTCTACCTCGCCTCGTGGACGGGGTGGCTCGTCACGGATGGTGGCTACGACCGGCATGCCGCCGACGCGAACCCGGCGACGGGCTTCTTCGCGTGGGTGCCGCTCAGCCTTCAGAGCCTCTGGAAGTACCACACCACGATCTACGGGTCGATGACGGGGATGACCTCGCCACACAGCTACGCGAGCCCCGCCTGGCAGTGGGCGCTGCTGCTGCGGCCGACGTCGATGTACGCGCAGGCGACGGCGAACGGGCAGTCCGGCTGCGCGGGTGGCGATGCGGGATGCCTCGACATCCTCTACAGCATGCCGAACCCGTTGCTCTGGTACGCGAGCATCGCCGCGACCGTCTTCCTCGTGTACCGATTCGTGCTGATGCGCGACTGGCGGTATGCGGTGGTCCTCGTCGGAATCGCGGCCACGTGGCTCCCCTGGATGGCGTACCCCGAGCGCACGATCTTCCAGTTCTACACGATCGCGATCTGGCCGTTCCTGTTGCTGGCGCTCACCTTCGCGCTGCAGCACGTCGCGGGGGCGGCGTCGACCGTCGTCTCCCGGCGCACGGCGGGACAGCGGGTCGTCATCGTTTTCTTGGCGGTAGCCGTCCTGCTCTCGATCTTCTGGTACCCGCTCTGGTCGGCGATGCAGGTGCCGTATGAGTTCTACCGCCTGCACAACTGGATGCAGGGCTGGGTCTAGCGGCGGTGCCCGTGCCGCCGATGCGAGCGGCGAGCGCATACGATGGAGGGCTATGCCTTCCCCGGAACCCGTGATCTCCTACCCGCCGGAGCTGCCCGTCAGCGCCGCGCGGGACGAGATCGCGCGCGCGATCGCGGGGCATCAGGTCGTCATCGTCGCGGGTGCGACGGGGTCGGGCAAGACGACGCAGCTACCGAAGATCTGCCTCGAGCTCGGCCGTACCGCGATCGCCCACACGCAGCCCCGCCGCATCGCCGCGCGGACGATCGCCGAGCGCATCGCGCACGAACTCGAGGTGCCTCTCGGCGGCGCGGTCGGCTACAAGGTGCGCTTCACCGACCAGGTGTCGGCGGACACGAAGATCGCTCTCGTCACCGACGGCATCCTGTTGAACGAGATCCACCGCGACCGGCTCCTGCGCCGCTACGACACGATCATCGTCGACGAAGCGCACGAGCGATCACTGAACATCGACTTCCTGCTGGGCTACCTCGCGCGGATCCTCCCCGAGCGTCCCGACCTCAAGGTCATCGTCACCTCGGCGACGATCGACCCGGAGAGCTTCGCGACGCACTTCGCGGACGCTTCGGGCGCGCCCGCTCCGATCGTCGAGGTCTCCGGCCGCACCTACCCCGTCGAGATCCGCTACCGCGGCGCCGTCGAGGACGCCGCCACGGAGACCGGCGACGACGTCGACGCTCTCGCCGCCGCCCTCCGCGAGCTCGATCGCGAGCCCGACGGGGACGTCCTGGTGTTCGTGCCCGGCGAGGCGGAAATTCGCGATGCGATGGATGCCGTACGCGGCATGTACGCGAAGGACACCCGCCCCACAGAGGTGCTTCCGCTCTACGGACGCCTCTCCGCAGCGGAGCAGCACCGCGTGTTCGAACCGTCGACCGTGCCAGGGCTGCGACGCCGCATCGTCCTCGCGACGAACGTCGCCGAGACGAGCCTCACCGTCCCCGGCATCCGCTACGTCGTGGATGCCGGCACGGCGCGCATCTCCCGCTACAGCGCGCGGACGAAGATCCAACAGCTCCCGATCGAAGCGATCTCGCAGGCGTCGGCGCAGCAGCGCTCCGGTCGCGCAGGGCGCACGTCGGACGGCATCGCGATCCGGCTCTACACGGAAGAGGACTTCCTGTCCCGCCCCGAGTACACCGAGCCCGAGATCCTCCGCACGTCTCTCGCCGCCGTCATCCTGCAGATGCTCGCCCTCGGCTTCGGCGACATCGAGGAGTTCCCGTTCCTCACGAAGCCCGACAGCCGCGGCGTGAAGGCGGCGTTCGAACTGCTTCTGGAACTGCGCGCCGTCGAGAGCGCGCGCGGCCGCGAGGGACGCCGGCTCACGAAGCTCGGACGCGAGATCGCACGCCTCCCGATCGACCCTCGCTTCGCACGCATGCTGCTCGAGGCGCGACGCTTGGGCGTCCTCGCTCCCGTCCTCGCGATTGTCGCGGGTCTGTCGATCCAGGACGTCCGCGAACGGCCATCGGTCGAGGAGGGCGCGGCGCGCGAGCAGGCCGAGCGCCTCCACGCGCGTTTCGCCGACTCGACGAGCGACTTCCTCTCCCTTCTGAACCTCTGGAACCATCTGCAGGAGCAGCAGCGCGACCTGGGCTCGAGCGCGTTCCGACGCCTGTGCCGAGCGGAGTTCCTGAACTACGTCCGCGTTCGCGAGTGGTTCGACGTGCACCGCCAGCTGCGCCAGCTTCTCGGCGTGCGCGGCGCCGCGGCGGCGGAGGCGACGGCCGATCCGACGCTCGTGCATCGGGCGATCCTCGCGGGTCTTCTCTCGCACATCGGCATCCTCGACACGCGTTCCCTCGCCAAGACGAAGCCCGGCGACAAGCGCCGACCGCAGGCGACGTATCGCGGTGCGCGCGGAGCATCGTTCGCGATCTTCCCGGGCTCGGCGCTGCGCAAGGCCTCGCCCGACGCGGTCATGGCCGCCGAGCTCGTCGAGACGTCGCGCTTGTACGCGCGGACCGTCGCCGTGATCGACCCGGCGTGGGCCGAGGAGCCGGCGGGCGAGCTCGCGCAGCGGTCGCTCAGCGACCCGCACTGGTCGAAGGATGCCGGGGCGGCGGTCGCGGCCGAAAAGGTGACCCTCTTCGGTGTCGAGATCATCCCGCGGCGACGCGTGCAGCTGGCGCGCATCGACCGCCCGCTCGCGCGCGAGCTGTTCCTCCGTCACGCGCTGACCGACGGTGAGTGGAACTCGTCGCACCTCGACAAGAAGCTGACCGCCTTCGAGCGCCGCAACCTCGAACTGCGCCGACGTCTCGAGAAGGTCGAGGAGCGTGAGCGACGCCGCGACATCCTCGCCGGCGACGAAGCCGTCTTCGCCTTCTACGACGCGCGTGTTCCGCAGGATGTGGTCGACGTCCGGTCGTTCGAGGCGTGGTGGCGCGAGGCTTCCGTCCGCACGCCGCGCCTGCTCGACCTCAGCGAGGACGACCTGCGCGAGGGCGCGGGACGCTCTGACGAGCGCGACTTCCCCGGGCGCTGGCAGCAGGGCGACCAGGTGCTCTCGCTCGCCTACCGGTTCGAGCCCGGCGCCCCCGACGACGGCGTGAGCGTCGTCGTCCCCCTGCCGCTGTTGGCCTCTCTCCGCCCCGATGGCTTCGACTGGCAGGTGCCGGGCCTGCGCGCCGAGCTCGTCACGGCGCTCCTGCGTGCGCTGCCCAAAGCGATCCGCCGCCACGTCGTCCCCGCGGCCGACTGGGCGGCCAAACTCGGCGACGACCTGCGCGGGGCCGGTCCCGAAGACCACGAGGGGTTCCCCGCGCAGTCGCTCACCGCAGCGCTTGCGAGCCGCATCCAACGCGTTGCGAATCAGCCCGTGACGGCCGCCGACTTCGAGCTCGAACGGGTGCCTCCCCACCTGACGGTCACGTTCCGCGCCGTCGATCACCGCGGGCGCACGGTCGGGTCGTCGCACGATCTCACCGAACTGCAGCGCGAACTCGCCGGACGCGCCCGCGAGCAGGTCGCTCGCACGCTCACGCGAGAGCCGTCGCCGGCGGGACGCGCGTCGCCGGCACGACCGAACGCTTCTGCACCCGGATCCGCCCCGACGGCCATCGCGGAGCGCACCGGCATCACCGCGTGGGATGTCGGCACGCTGCCCGAGGTCGTGGACACGCGCGTCGCGGGCGGTGTCGTGCGCGGCTATCCGGCCCTCGTCGACGAGAAGGATGCCGTGGCGCTGCGCATCGAGTCCACCCCCGAGCGCGCAGCACGCCTCACCCACGCCGGCGTCCGGCGTCTGCTGCTCCTGGCGGTCCCTTCGCCGAGCGCGTACGTGCTCGAACACCTCACCGCGGCGGAGAAGCTGTCGCTCGCGGCATCCCCGTACCCGTCGGCGAAGGCGCTCATCGAGGATGCCCGCGTCGCCGTCGCCGACGCCGTCCTGGCACGCACGGCACCGCACGGCGTACGCACGCCGGAGCAGTTCGCTGCGGCACGCGAGGCGTTCTCGGCCGCCGTGGTCGACGACCTGTTCGCGGCCGTCTCGCTCGCCGCGCGCATCCTGACGCTGCAGCGCGACGTCGAGCGGGCAGTCAAAGCACAGAACTCGATGACGCTCCTCGCGGCCCTCGGCGATGTGAAGGCGCAGCTCGCGGGCCTCGTCTTCCCCGGATTTCTCGCCCGCACCGGCCTCAGCCGCCTGGCGCACCTCCCCCGATACCTCGAGGGGGCGCTCCTGCGCGTCCGCACCCTCTCCGATGCCCCCGGGCGTGACCGACAGCGCATGACCGAGTTCGAGCGCGCCGCAGCGGCATTCACGGAGGCCGGCGGCGCGATCCCCGCGCCGGCGGACGCCGCCACGCCCCTCGTGCGCGCACGCTGGCTCCTGGAGGAGTACCGCGTCAGCCTCTACGCCCAGCAGCTCGGGACGGCCGAACCGGTCTCGCTGCAGCGGATCGCGAAGGTCCTCGCCGATCGGGACTGAATGCGCGCGCCGTAATGTTGGCACCACCATGAGCACCACCATCGCGTACACCGAACTCGGAGGGCCGGAGGTCCTCACCACGATCGACATCGAGGTGCCCGCGCCCGGCGCGGGTGAGATCGCCCTTCGCGTCGAGGCCGTCGGCGTGAACCCCCTCGACCTGAAGCTGCGGGCGGGGCTGCGACCGTCTCCGCCCATCACCGAGCCCCGACGCATCGGCTCGGATGCCGCGGGCATCATCACCGCCGTCGGCGACGGCGTCGAGGGCTACCTCCCCGGCGACGCCGTGATCGTCACAGGCGCGCGCGGCGCCTACGCCACCGACCTCGTCGTACCGGCGTCGCACGTCGTCCGACGTCCTGAGAAGGTGAGCGCGGCGCAGGGCGCTGCCCTCGGCATCCCGGTCGGAACGGCCTACCAGACGGTGCAGTCGCTCGGAATCGGCCCGGAGGACACCGTGCTCGTGCACGCCGCATCGGGCTCGGTCGGTCAGGCCGTCGTCCAGTTCGCGCGCCTCTACGGCGCGACCGTACTGGGGACGACGAGCGACCGTCGCGCCGATCGGGTCGCAGCTCTGGGCGCGACGCCGCTGCCGTACGGCCCGGGTGTCATCGACCGCGTGCACGAGCTCGCACCGCAGGGCGTCACGGTCGCGATCGACCTCGTCGGCACCGACGAGGCGCTCGACCAGTCGATCGCCCTGGTACGCGACAGGAGTCGCATCGCGACGCTCGTGCGCGGCGCCGACGCCGCCGGCCTCGGCATCCGTGCGTTCAGCGGCGGCAGCCCCGACCCGCTCACCGCGCAGGAGCTCGCGTGGCGCCGCGAGGCGATCCCGGTGGCCGCGGCGCTCATCGCGGCCGGGGCGTTCACGGTCGAGATCGGCCCCGAGGTGCCGCTCGCCGACGCCGCCGAGGCCCATCGCCTCGTCGACAAGGGCACCGACGGCAAGGTCGTGCTTCTCCCCTGACGCCCGCCCTGGGCGCCCGCCGCCCGCCCGAACTGCGAGGGATTCGACACGACACGCCGACGCGCGGCGGCGATGCGCGGCGTGTCGGCCACGATCCCTTGCAGTTGGGGCGGCGGCGGGGCGCGGGTCGGCGAACGGCCAGACTCAGCTGGCCGCGACGAGAGCGCGGTAGAAGCCGATGCCCCGCAACCACACGCCGACGCGGATGCGCTCGTTGTGCGAGTGCAGCGCGTCGCGCTCGGCCCGGGTGAGATGGAACGGGGTGAACCGGTAGACGTTGTCGGAGATCTCGGTGAACCAGCGACTGTCGCTCGCGCCGAGCTGGATGTAGGGCGTCGTGACGATCTCGTCGCCGAGTCCGTCGCGCACGGCGGTCGCGATCCGTCGCCACGGCTCGCCCCGCCACGGCGAGACGGGCGACGGGTCCGAGCCGTGCCGCACGTCCACCTCGATCTGCGCGTCGCCGACGACGCGACGGACGCGCGCGGCCGCTCCCTCCACCGTGTCGCCGGTCAGCAGGCGGATGTTGATCGACGCGCGCGCGGAGGTCGCGAGGACGTTCTCGCCCGGAGCACCGGACAGCGCGGTCGCGACCGCCGTCGTGCGCACGAGAGCGTTCATCTCGGGGCCCAGGTGCGGGAACACCCGTGCGAGGAGCGGCCCCGTGAGAGCGAGGTTCTGGAACACCCAGCGCAGCGGCTGAGGCGCGTGCGGAGCGATCGTCGCGAACAGTGCGCGGACGGGGGGCGCGATGCGCGTGGGGAACGGATGCCGGTGCAGCCGGTCGATCGCCCGTGCGAGACGCACGGTCGCAGGCATCGCGGGCGGCGTGGACGCGTGCCCTCCGTTCTCGCGCGCGGTGAGCAGCACCGTCATGACGCCCCGCTCGGCGACACCGACCATCGCGGTCGGCACGCTCACCCCGGGAACGACGCCGTCGACGATGGCGCCGCCTTCGTCGATCACGAGCCCTGGACGGATGCCGCGACCGCGCAGCACCTCGACGATCGCCCGCGCACCGCCGCCCGCAGTCTCCTCGTTGTGCCCGAACGATAGGTACACGTCGTGCGCGGGAGTGAATCCGCTCACGACCAGCTGCTCGACGGCTTCGAGGATCGCGACGAGCGAGCCCTTGTCGTCGATCGCGCCTCGGGCGTGGACCTCGACGTTTTCGCCGTCGCCGACGATCTCGGCGGCGAAGGGCGCATGCGCCCACTCCTCGGCCACGACGGGGACGACGTCGAGGTGCGCCATGAGGACCAGCGGCTCGGAGGCGGCCGCCGGAGCCGATCCCGGCCAGCGGTACAGCAGTGAGTGTCCGTCGACCACCTCGCGATCGAGCGTCTCGTGGAGACGCGGATACAGCCGCACGACCTCGGCGAGGAAGTCGTCGAACGGCGCCCACTCGATGAGATCGTCGTCGGTGTGGGAGACCGTCGGGATCTGCAGGAGCGTGCGGAACCGCGCGAGCGCGGCGTCGTCGTCTTCGGTCATCACACGAGCCTACGACGCGCACCGCGGAGCCACAGGTGCCACGACTAGGCTCGGATCATGACCGACATCCGCTGGGGAATCCTGGCCACGGGCGGCATCGCCCACGCGTTCGCCCGGGATCTTCGGACGGCGGACCTCGACCTCGCCGCGGTCGGCTCACGCAGCCAGGCATCCGCCGATGCGTTCGCCGCCGAGTACGGTGTGCCGCGTCCGCACGGGACGTACGAGAGCCTCGTCGCCGATCCCGACATCGACATCGTCTACGTCGCGTCGCCGCACAGCCATCACCGCGACCACGCCCTGCTCGCCCTTGAGGCCGGGAAGCACGTGCTCATCGAGAAGGCCGTGACGCTGGATGCCGCGCAGGCGGAAGAGATCCGCACCGCCGCGACGTCGCGGGGCCTGCTCGCCATGGAGGCGATGTGGACGCGCTACCTCCCGCACATGGGGCGCATCCGCGAGATCATCGCGGCCGGCACCCTGGGCGAGGTGCGCATGGTCATCGCCGATCACACGCAGGCGCTGCCCACCGACCCCGCTCATCGGCTGAACGCCCTCGAACTCGGTGGCGGCGCGCTCCTCGACCTCGGCATCTACCCCGTGTCGTTCGCCGTCGACATCCTCGGCGCCGTCACCGCGGCGAAGGCGGTCGGGCGCCTCGGCGACACCGGGGCCGACACCGAGGCGGCGATCGCCCTCACACACGCGGGCGGCGGGGTCTCGTCGCTCGCGACGAGCTCACGCGGTGCAGGGCCGAACACGGCGCACATCGTCGGCACCGACGCCCGCATCGACATCGACCGGGTCTGGTACACCCCGACCTCCTTCCGCGTGACGGCGACCGACGGCACGGTGCTCGACGAATACACGAGCGAGGTCGAGGGACGCGGAATGCAGTTCCAGGCCCTCTACGCCGAAGAACTGCTGCGCACCGGGCGCACCGACAGTGCTCTGCTCGGCTTCGACGAATCGGTCCGGATCATGCGGACCCTCGATGACATCCGCGCCCAGCTGGGCGTCGCCTACCCCTCCCTGATCGAGACCGCCGAGGAGCGCTGATCGTGCCGGACCTCCAGAACCCCCGCGTCGCCGTCTACCTCGACTTCGACAACATCGTCATGAGCTGGTACGACCGCGTGCACGGCCGCAATTCCTACTCCGCCGACCGGCAGAAGATCATCGCCGATCCCGACTCCCCCGAGATCGCGCAGAAGCTGAAGGACGCGACGATCGATGTGGGCGCGATCATCGACTACGCGGCATCGTTCGGCACCCTCGTCCTGACGCGCGCGTACGCAGACTGGTCGTCTCCGGTGAACGCTTTGTACCGCTCGCAGCTCGTCGCGCGCGCCGTCGACCTCGTGCAGCTGTTTCCCGCGGCTGCGTATGCGAAGAACGGCGCCGACATCCGCCTGGCCGTCGACACGGTGGAGGACATGTTCCGCCTCCCCGACCTCACGCACGTCGTGATCGTCGCGGGCGACAGCGACTACGTCCCGCTCGCGCAGCGCTGCAAACGGCTGGGTCGCGTCGTCGTGGGCGTCGGCGTCGCGGGCTCGACGGCGAAGTCGCTCGCCGCGGCGTGCGACCAGTTCGACGCGTACGACTCGCTTCCGGGTGTGACGCCCGATCCGGCGCCGCAGAAGAAGGCGGATGCCGCGGCCCCCGCGGCCGCGTCGAGCGGCTCGCGCCGGCGTAAGAAGACCGAGGACCCGACCGCGGAGCTGCTGCGTCGCGCACTGATCCTCGAGCGCGAGCGCACGGATGACGAGTGGGTGCATCTGTCGGCGGTGAAGAACCTGCTCAAGCGCATGGATCCCTCGTTCAGCGAGAAGGCACTCGGCCATCGCTCGTTCTCCGACTTCGCCAAGGCCTACCCCGCCGTCGCCGACATCGACGAGACGACGAACATCGTGCGCGTGCGTCTGCACACCACGGAGACCCCCTCCGACTGAGCCTCCGTGCGTCGCCGCACACGACGTGTGCGGAACTCTTCCTTGAACCTGAATCGTATTTCAGGTAGCGTCGCCGAACGGCACCGAAGACGGTGTCGTCCCGCGCTCTACGAGGAGGTAACAGCGCATGGCTTCAGCCCCTGCACCCGACGGCACGTACAAGGAGTCGAGTCTCCGACGCGTCGTCACGGCATCCATGGCGGGCACCGTCGTCGAGTGGTACGAGTTCTTCCTGTACGCCACCGCCGCGACGCTCGTCTTCAACCTCATCATGTTCCCGCCGTCGGATGACCCGTACGCCGGCATCA
>QFPD01000045.1 GCA_003248845.1 Microbacterium sp.
CGTCGTGGTCGCGCACCTCGTGCTGCCGTGGCTCGTGTGGGCGGCATCCGTCGCCCACCGATCCTGGAGCACGGCGGGAGTCGCCTCGATCCTCGCCGCCATCGTGATCGCGTGTGCGCCGTCGCTCGCGCCGGCGTTCGCGATCGTCTTCGTCGTCGGCGTGATCCTCACCGCGACGGTTCTGCGCGGTCGCGGGCTCGCGCGGGTCATCTGGCTCGTCGTGCCGACGATCGTCGTGTTCGCGCCGCTCGTCTGGACACGCCTGAGCGGGGGGGAGCACTGGGCGCTGCTGGCCGACCCGGGCGTTCCGCTCGCCGACCCCGCGGGCACCGATGTCGCCCGGCGAGCGCTGCTCGCGCTCGGCTTCCCCGGCGCCGTGACCGGGGATGTGCCCAGCGCCGACGGGTGGGGTGCGTTCCTCCCGGGCGTCGTCGCGGCCTGGACGCCGCTCCTCGTCGCGCCGGTGCTCGTGCTCGGCCTCGCCGGACTCGTGCTCGGCCGCTCGATCCCCGCCCTCGTGCTCGCGATCACGGCCCTCACGGGACTCGGGACGGCCGCCGCCGCGATCGGGGTGGCCGTGGCATCCGACGGTCCGGATGCCGTGACGCTCTTCCCCGGCGCTGCGCTCAGCCTGACCTGGATCGCGGCGCTGTGCGCAGCGGCGCTCGCCCTCGACGCGATCCCCGGTGCGGAGCGCGCCGGCGCGCGCGTGCGCGGGACGCTCGCCGTCATCACGATGGCCACGCTCGCGCTGAGCGCCGTGCCCGCGCTGACGGCTCCGCTGCGCGGCGCCGCCGCGATCACCGAAGGCACGACGAGCACCCTCCCCGCGTACGTCGAGGCGGAGGGACGCGGCGGACTGTCGACGGCGACCTTCGTCATGGCCCCGACCGCCGACGGCGCGGTGGTCGCCGACGTCGTGTGGGGCGAGACGGCCTCTCTCGGCGGCCAGACCACTCTTCGCACGGCTCGTTCGGCCCCGGACGCCGGTGACGAACGCACCGCGGCTCTCGTCGCCGCACTCGTCGCCGACCCCGACGGTTCAGCGGTGGCCGACCTCGCGGCGCACGGCATCGCCTTCGTCGTGCTCGGGGAGGGCGCCGATTCGGATGCCGCGCGCGCGTTCCGTCTCGTCGCCGAGACCGCCCTCGATCAGCGCGCCGATCTCGAAGTCGTCGGGGAGACGGCGAAGGGAAAGCTGTGGCGGATCACGGGCACGGTCGCTGACCGCCCCGACGCGCACGCGGGTGACGCGTGGCGCACCGCGCTCGTGCAGGCGGGAGCCGTGATCGCTGCGCTCCTGTTGGCGCTACCGACGCGGCGATCGCTGGAGGAAGCACGCCGTCGCTCGCGGGTCGTGGGAAGGTCGGGACGGACCCGGCGCTCGCCGCGGCCCCCGCGTCACCCGGCGCGTCGCGTCGCCGAGGCGACCACCGCCACGACGACGGACCGAGACGATGCGGGGGAGAGCTGATGCGTCTGAGTCCCGCGCGTGCGGCGCAGATCACCGGTGGAGCAGTCCTCGCCGCGGCCGTCGTCATCGGCGCCGGAGCCGCCGTCTTCGCCCCCCTGCCCGGGCGCACGCACGACCCGATCCGCGTGCAGGCCCAGCCCCCCGCAGCGCCGGCCGTCGCCGTGTGCAGCGGCCCTCTGCTCGCCGCAGGACGCGATGCCACGCAGGCATCGCTCCTCGGCGATGGCGCCCCGCAGCAGATCACCGTCGGAGCGACAGCGGGCGCTGATCTCACGGACGCGCTCCTCACGCCCGCCGATGTCGCCGCGGGAGCAGGGCCTGCGGTGCAGACGGCGACTCCACCCGCATCATCATCCGACCCCGCCGACCTCGCAGTCGCGGGATCAGCGCAGGTCGCGGCATCCGATCTCACCGGATTCGCTGCCGAGGCCTGCACGCGTGCCTCGATGGAGTCGTGGCTCGTGGGCGGGTCGGGGACGACCGGCGCCGGCGACCTCGTCGTGCTCGCCAATCCCGGCGATGTCGCCGCCCAGGTGACGCTCGCGGTCTACGGTGCGACGGGCGCGCAGACGCCGGCGGCCGGAAAGAACATCGTCGTCCCGGCGCGGACGCAGCGGGTCATCCCCCTCGCCGCCATCGCCCTCGGCGAGGAGAATCCCGTTGTCCGCGTCACCTCCGCGCAGGCGCCCGTTCGGGCGTCGCTGCAGGCGACGCTCACGCGCGTGCTCAACCCGGGCGGCGTCGATCAGATCGCCGCGCTCGGTGCGCCGACGACCGACCTCGTCATCCCCGCGGTCCCGGTCACCGTGCCGCCGGGGGACCCCGGTGCGAGCAACACGCCGACGAGCCTTCGCCGTCGGCACCTACACGGTGTCGATCACGGCGACGACGCCCATCACCGGCGCCGTGTGGACGACGACGGGGTTCGGCGCGGGCAGCGACTTCGGCGTCTTCACACCGGCGGAGGTGCTCAGCTCCGCCACACTCGCTGCGGTCGCGGAGGGACCGTCGCCGCAGTTGTCGCTCGTCGGTGCGGCCGCGGGAGGAGCAACCGTCACGATCGAGCGGCTCGACGGGAGCGACGCGCAGCAGATCACCGTTCCCGAGGGACGAACAGTCCGAGTGCCGGTCGAGGGCGGCACCGTCTACCGCGTCACCCCGACCGGCAGCGTGCGGGTCTCGGTCGCCTATTCCGGTGCGGGAGCCGTGGCGGGGTATCCGATCGCGGCGGGGGATGCCGCTGCCGCGGCGATCGAGGTCTATCCGCACTGACGCGCCTCGCGTCGGTCGGGGTCCCGGCTCAGAAGTAGCGGAAGCGCTCGGGGCCGAGGTCCCAGGGGTCGCGGTCGAGGTACTCGGCCGCCGCGCGGAAGACCGCGCCCTCGATCATCATCCGCCGGTGCAGATCGTCCTCGCGGTGCAGGTGCGACAGGCGCTCGATCGGCAGGCGATAGAGCACGATGCGCTGTTGGTCGGGATGGATGCTCCAGCGCGGGATGCCGTCGTCATCGGATGCCGCCGGCATCGCACCCACCTCGAAGCTCACGTCGCGCAGTTCCGGCCACGCACTGCGGAGGAACTCCGCCGCCGAGCCGACGGCGAAGTCGAATCGCTCCTCGCGCGTCTCCAGCGGCAGGAGCGGTGGGCGCACGACGGGGCTCCGATCCTCGCGTCCGTGCCGTCCGTGTCGAGCGGGACGGCGCACCGACGTCGTCGCCGCGCGTCGCCTCACCATGAGTCAAGTCTAGGTCGGCCTCCGTCGGCGCGGCATCCACCGCTCGCGCTCGCGCCGCGACTACCGTGAGGTCGATGCGAACCAGACTGTGCTCGAAGGTGGGCTGCGCCCGCGAAGCGGTGACGACCCTCACCTACGACTACGGCGACCAGATGGCGGCGCTCGGCCCCTTGGGAGCCGCGGGCGACCCGCACGCGCACGACCTCTGCCGTGTGCACACCGATCGTCTGTCGGTGCCGAAGGGGTGGATGGTCGTCCGCCACGAGACGCTGCGCGTCTGACGGCGACCGCGCTGACGGCGGAGCAGGCCGCCTACATCGGAGTTCCCGTCGACGGGCCGTACAAGCTCGATCACTACCGTTACTGATGAGTCCGATCAACGATTCGTGAAATCACCCGGACACATTCCTGGGAATGCGCTGAGGGTGCAGTAAGTTCACGGATGCCGGTCCCCCCGGCGACTTCTGAGGAGAGAGAACTTCATGAGCGGTCTTCTGCGCAATGCGCTTGCCGAGTTCGTCGGCACCTTCATCTTCGTGTTCGCGATCATCGGTGCCGTGAACAGCGGCAGCGCACTGACCCCCCTCGCCATCGGATTCGCGCTGATGGTGATGGTCTTCGCGACCGGTCACATCTCCGGTGCGCACCTGAACCCGGCGGTCTCGCTGGGTGCCTGGATCCGCGGCGCGATCTCCGCCGTCACGTTCGCGACCTACGTGGTCGTGCAGCTCATCGCCGGTGCGCTCGCGGCGCTGCTCAGCTTCGTGCTGTGGCCGGCTGCCGACGCGCCGGTGGCGATCGAGGTCGGCCCTGCCTTCCTGGTCGAGGCGCTCTGGACATTCGTCCTCGTCTACGTCGTGCTGAACGTCGCCACGAGCAAGGCGAACGTCAACAACTCGTTCTACGGACTCGCGATCGGCTCGACGGTGTTCGTCGGCGCCGTCGCGGTGGGCGGCGTCTCCGGCGGCGGGTTCAACCCGGCCGTCGCGCTCGGCCTGTCCATCACGGGTGCGTTCGACTTCGCGGCCTACTGGCTGTACCTGCTCGCGCCGCTCGTGGGCGGTGCCGTCGCCGCGCTCGTCTTCCGCGCGCTCAACAGCGACGACCGTCTCCCGGCGCTCGAGGGCTGATCGGGTCGGCAACACGTCGACGACGGGGCGGGTGCTGCGGCATCCGCCCCGTTCCGTGTCTCGAGGTGCCGACACCACGCATCTCCGGCGCAGTCACAGGAGCGTCCGATACTGTAGAGCTGCGTCCGCACGGGCGCCCGGCGCCCGGACCCGATCCGGCCGCGCCCCGGTCTTCCGAAGGACGTATCCGCCCCTATGACCTCTCGCATCCTGGTCGTCGACGATGACACCGCGCTCGCTGAGATGATCGGCATCGTGCTGCGCACAGAAGGCTTCGAGCCGGTGTTCTGCGCCGACGGAGCCGTGGCTGTCGACGCCTGGCGCTCGGAGAAGCCCGATCTCGTGCTCCTGGACCTCATGCTGCCCGGGCTGGACGGCATCGAGATCTGCACCCGTATCCGCGCCGAATCGGGGGTGCCGATCATCATGCTGACGGCGCGGACCGACACCGCCGACGTCGTCCGAGGGCTCGAATCGGGCGCAGACGACTACATCGTGAAGCCGTTCAACCCCAAGGAGCTCGTCGCACGCATCCGCACGCGGCTGCGCCCGGGCGCGGTGACGGAGAGCGAGACGCTGCGGGTGGGTGACGTCGTCGTGGATGTCGCCGCGCACGAAGTGCGTCGGGGCGATGCCGCGATCGCGCTCACTCCGCTCGAGTTCGAGCTGTTGGTGGCCCTCGCGTCCAAGCCGCAGCAGGTCTTCTCGCGCGAGATGCTGCTCGAGCAGGTCTGGGGCTACCACTACAAGGCGGACACGCGACTCGTGAATGTGCACGTGCAGCGGCTGCGCGCCAAAGTCGAGATCGACCCCGACAACCCCAAGATCGTCATGACCGTCCGGGGCGTCGGCTATCGCGCCGGCGCGGTGGTCTGAGGCGCGCACCGTGGCATCGACCGCGTCGGTCGCGGCGGCCGTGCCGGTCTCGGCGGGCTGGCGGGACTGGCGTGCGTGGCCACGCCGGGTAACGCAGCTGTGGCGCAGCTCGCTGCGTTTCCGCACCCTTGTGATCACGCTGGGACTCACGGCCTTCGCGATCATCGGCGGGTTCGTGACGATGGCACTCGCGATCCAGAACGATCTCTTCGAGTCGCGTGTCAACCAGGTGCAGACGGCCGTCGGGCGGGCGACCGCGACCGCGCAAGACACTCTCGGGGCCGCGCAGGTGGACGGAGATTCGGCGGCGCTCGAGGCGCTCATGTCGGCGGTGCTGACCTCTCTCACGCGGCAATCGGGCACCGACATGATTGCGGCTTACCGCGTCTCGAACGAACCGTCCGCGCTCGCGCCGCAGGACTTCAACAAGGGCGGCCTGGAAGCCGACATGATCACGCCCGGCATGCGCACGATGGTGCAGCGCGATGCCGAGCAGCGGTGGTGGCAGTCGATCGCGTTGCCGACAGCGCAGGGAACGGCGCCCGGAGTCGTCATCGGACAGCAGCTCATCTTCCCCGAGGTCGGCGCCTACGAGTTCTACTTCGCCTACGACCTCGCGCCGGAAGCGGCGACGCTGCGCTTCGTCCAGGTGACGCTGTGGCTCGTGGGAGGAGCGCTGATCCTCCTGATCGGCGCGATCTCGTGGTTCGTGCTGCGCACGATCACGGTGCCCATCGCCCAGGCCGCCGAAACGAGCGCGACGCTCGCGGCGGGGGACCTGGGCGTGCGGCTGCCGGTGCGCGGCGACGACGAGTTCGCGACCCTCGGACGCTCCTTCAACGCCATGGCCGATTCGATCGAGTCGCAGATCAAGGAGCTCGCCGAGCTGTCCCTCGTGCAGCAGCGCTTCGTCTCCGACGTCTCCCACGAGCTGCGGACACCGCTGACGACCATCCGGCTCGCGAGCGACATGCTGAACGACCAGCGTGAGAACTTCGATCCGACCACGGCGCGCGCGGCGGAGCTTCTGCACGCTCAGGTGCAGCGGTTCGAAGTGCTCCTCACCGATCTCCTCGAAATCAGCCGGTACGACGCAGGGTCGGTGCAGCTCGAGAACGAGCCCACGAGCCTCGCCCACCTCGCAGAGGATGTCATCGCGTCGATGCAGCAGCTTGCCGATCAGCACGGCACGGACGTGCGCCTCGTCGCCCCGGGCGGATATTCCCCCGTGGACATGGACCCGCGCCGGGTGCGCCGCATCGTCCGCAATCTTCTCGGCAATGCGATCGAGCACGGAGAAGGGCGGCCCATCGTCGTCTCGGTCGACAGCGATCAGAACGCCGTCGCGCTGGGTGTCCGTGATTTCGGCCTCGGCATGACGGCGGACGACAGTGCGCGAGTGTTCGACCGGTTCTGGCGGGCCGATCCTTCGCGCAAGCGCACGATCGGCGGAACCGGGCTCGGCCTGTCGATCGCGCTCGGCGACGCGCGGCTGCACGGCGGGACGCTCGCCGTGTGGTCCGAGCCCGGGCGCGGCACGAACTTCGTGCTGACGCTGCCCAGACACGGGCAGCCGGTCGGCGCGGCATCCCCGATCCCCATCGATCCGGGCGACGACGGCGCACCGCTCGACGACCTCGGACTCACGCAGCCGATCGCGGTGCCACCCGGACGCATGAAGGGGACGTCATGATCCGTGTCGGAATCCGCGGGGCCGTCGCCGCGCTCGCAGCCGCCGCCGTCGCGGTGACGCTCACCGCGTGCGGGGCGCTGCCGATATCGGGCCCCGTCAACGCGGGACAGCCCATCGCCGACGACTCCTCGGCCGGTGACCTCGTCTTCCTTCCCGACGCTCCGGCGAAGGACGCCACGCCGCAGCAGATCGTCGAGGGCTTCATCGCTGCGGGATCGGGTCCGCGCGACAACTGGGCCATCGCGCACCTGTACCTCGCACCGGAGTTCTCCTCGGAGTGGGATCCACGCGAAGGCGTCGCCGTCTACGATCCGGGCGAGCGCGCCCTCACTGAGACGGCGGAGGACGAATTCGTCCTCTCTCTGACCCCGTCGGCCTACGTCGACGCGACGGGCGAGATGTCGGCGACGGGGGAGAGCGCGGCGCTCGAGCTCACCTTTCACCTCGCCCAGCAGGCCGACGGCCAGTGGCGCATCACAGAGGCGCCGCAGGGGATCATCCTCGACCGCAACCGCTTCGTCACGGTCTTCGGCTCGTACTCGCTGCAGTTCTTCGACCCGACGTGGACCTACCTCGTTCCGGACGAACGCTGGTTCCCGCGGCAGTATGCCGCGACCCGCATCGCCGCGGAGCTCGTCAACGGGGGGCCGAGCCCGTGGCTCGTGGGCGCCGTCGCGACGGCGTTCACCGACGCGGCGCGCCTCGCGACGCTGTCGGTGCCGCAGCAGCTGGGGGTCGCCGCCGTCTCGCTGCAGGAGGGCGCCCGCAGCCTCGACCGCACGACGCTGGACCGTATGCAGACGCAGCTCGAGGCGTCCCTGACACAGGCGCGCGTCGATCAGGTCGACATGCTCGTCGATGGTCAGGTGCTCACCGCCGAGGCACTCACCCCGCGACCCACACGAGTCGACACGAACCCGCTCGTGCGCACCGCCGACGACTTCGGATTCCTCGCGGGCGGCGCGGTCGTCGAGATCCCGGGCCTGTCGAAGTCGATCCTGGCGCTCGAGGCGACCGACATCGAAGTCGACCCCGACCACACGCTCGCCGCCGTGCGGGATGCCAACGGCACCGTCCTGCGCGTCGACGCCGACGGCGCCGACCGGGTCGATCTGCGGCCCGGGCTGCTGCCGCCCTCCGTCGACCCCGCGGGGTACGTCTGGTCGGTGCCGCAGTCCTCGCCCGGCGCGGTGATCGCCTTCGGCCCGGATGCCGCTCAGGTCGCGATCGCCTCCGCGTGGCCGGGTGCGTCGCAGATCCTCGCCCAGCGCGTCTCGCGCGACGGCACGCGCCTGGCCGCGGTCGTGCGCGACGGCGACCGCTACGCGCTGTGGGTCGCGGGGATCCTTCGCGACCGCGCACAGGCGCCGACGGGACTGGGCGAGAAGAAGGTGCTCGCGATCCTGCCCGGCCCGTCGACGGCCCTCACCTGGACCGGATCGAACGACCTCGCACTCACCACCACCGCGCAGGGCGACCCCCGCCTGTTCACGCAGGAAGTCGGAGGCTTCTCCTCCGTGACGCAACGCGTCGTCGCGAATGTGACCACGGTCGCGGGCGGTGTGCAGTCGGGCGGGATCCGCGTGCGCGATACGGCTGGTGAGCTCTACGCTCCGCGCGGATCGAACTGGCAGCAGCTGGCGTCCGGAATCCTCGTGCTCGCGGTGCAGCAGGGCGCGCCGCGCTGACCCCTGTCCACAGGGGCGAGAACGCGTCTCCACAGAAGCACTCCGTGTGCTCCCCACGTGGATGCCGCGCGGGCACCATGGTCCGATGACCTTCTCGTCTGCGACTCCCGCGCCGGCCGCACAGACCGTGCGCGAGGCACTCAGCGCCGCACTCTCGCTCGTGTTCCCGACATGGTGCGCTGGGTGCGACGCGCCCGACACGCCGCTGTGCGCGGCGTGTCGGGAAGCGCTCACGCCCCACGTGCGCGCTCGCCGAACGGGCGGTCTGCGGGTCTGGTCCGGTCTCGCATTCGAGGGCGTCGCCGCCCGCACTCTGCGGGCGGCGAAGGAGGACGGCCGCACGGGGCTGCTGCGCGCGCTCGCCCCCGCCCTCGCCGCCTCCGTCGCCGCAGCGCTCGCCGCGTCGACGGCCGGTCCGGTCGCGCTCGTCCCGGTTCCGACCTCTCCGGGGGCGATGCGGCGCCGCGGGTACCGTGTCGTCGAGACGATCGCGCGGCGCGCGGACCTCCCGTTCCGGCGGCTCCTCGCCGCCGGAACGGGAGTGGCCGATCAGCGCCGGCTCGGTCGCGCGGAGCGCGCGCAGAACGTCGCGGGGGTGATGCACGCGCAGCCCGCGAGCGGGCTGCGCGTGATCGTGCTCGACGATGTCGTGACGACGGGGGCGACGTTGGGCGAGGCGGAGCGGGCGCTGACGGCGGCGGGTGCCCGCGTGCTCGGCGCGGCGACCGTGGCATCCACCCCCCGCCGCAGAGGTGAGTCATAGCGTCGTGAGGGGTTTGTCACGGGAATGACAGGTGACATCTCGGGGGCGTCCCGATAGCGTGGGAGGGACCAAGGCGAACTCAGGTTCTCCCTTGACCGGGAGGACCGGAACAAGGAGGTCAAGGATGGAAACCAGCATCGTCGGCGTGGGTGTGAGCGTGTCGGACAGGTTCCGCACCGTCGCCGAAGAGAAGTCCGTCCGCATCGAGAATCTCGCGCCGCGTGCGCAGCGTCTCGATGTCAAGGTCACCCACCGTGCGTACCACAACGGCTCCCGTGAGGACGAGACGGTCGAGCTCACCGTGACCGGCAAGGGGCCGGTCGTTCGCGCCGAGGCGACCGACGGCGACAAGTTCGTCGCCCTCGACCTCGCGGTCGACAAGCTCGCCGAGCAGCTGCGCCGCGCGAAGGACAAGCGCGTCGACGCGCGCAACCACCCGCGCGGAGCCAAGCTCGACAAGGGCAGCGGCTCGCTCGCGGGCATCGATCTGCAGCCGGCCTCGGTCGATGTGCTGCGCGCGGTCGCAACCGGCGAGGTCCCGGTCGTCGGCGAGAGCGATGCCGACGAGGAGTACACGCCCGTCGTCATCCGCACGAAGAACTTCGATGCCGAGTGGATGACGGTCGAGGAGGCTGTCGATCGGATGGAGCTCGTCGGGCACGACTTCTTCCTCTTCATCGATGCACGCACCGACCACCCGAGCGTCGTCTACCGCCGCAAGGGGTGGGATTACGGTGTCATCTAGCTGACCGCGAGCGCGCCGCCCGTGGCCGCGGAGGAACTCGCCTCCTGATGCGTTGACGGCCGTCACTGGCCGGGCTCAGCACGATCGCAGAAGCACAACAGAATCGGATGCCGCGCCGCGCGGCATCCGATTCTGTTCGTGTCGTCCGATTCTGCGGACCGATCAGTCGAAGATACCGTCCAGGATCGACCCGATGACGAGGCCGCCCAGGATGCCGCTGGCGAGGTCACTCCCGCCGCCGCGGCGCCCCCCGCCCTGACCGGGGCCGCCCCAGCCGCCGTCGTTCGGTCGCGAGGAGTCGATGTCGCGCTGGGCGAGCTGCAGCGCTTCCGCGGCGAGCTGCCCGCAGCGGCGCGCGTCGGCGAGGGCCTGTTCGCGGTCATCTTCGCCGATCGGGGTCGCGGCGAGCTGGGCGAGGTCGAGGCGCAGGCGCTCCGCCTCGGCGAGGCGGGTCCGTGCGTCGGCACCGATCCAGCCTCGGTGACCCGAGATGACGCTGCGCGCCACACCGAGCTGACGGTCGGCGTCGTCGATCGCGTGCCGTACGTGCGCTTCGGGCGGTACGGGGCGAGCTGCCCGCTCACGGGCTTTCGCGACGGCGGCGTCGAGTGCGGCGTTCGCGGCGCGCAGGCGTGTCAGTTCGCTGAACGGGTCGGGCTTCGCCCCGGCCGGCGTCAGCGCGCCGAGCTCCTGCTCGAGCGTCGTCATCGCGGCGGCGACGGCGGGTACTGCGCGAAGGTCCCGCGCGGCCGCGAGGTCGTCGCGCGAATCATCGACGATGGCATCCAGCGTCGATTCGGCGCGCAGCGCCTCGACCTCGAACGCATCGACGGCGTCGAGGAGCATCGTCGCGCGGCGCCCGGCCTCGATCGCCGTCTCGAGAGCGAGATTCGCCTGCTCGCGCTGACCGCCCTCGCGGCGCGCGGTCGAGACGTCGGCGCCGTGGGTCGCGAACTCGAGCAGCTGAGCGGCCTCGCGCGTATTGCCCGAGATCTTGCGGAGCGCGTCGGGCGAATACCGTTCGCCGAGACGCTCGAGCGCAGCCTCGATGCGCGGGATGCGCTCGCCGTCGCGAGCCACCTGTGCCCGAATGCCGTCGATGATCTCCGGCGCCCGGCGTGCGCGCTCGACGGGGCCGGCGAGGGCCGACAGGCGGTCGTCGAGGAGGTCCTCGGCCCAATCGCACAACTGGATGATGCGCGCATTGCGCGTGCGTGCCTCTTCGGCGGTGTCGGGGATCTCGTCGTGGTTCAGCTGATTCAGCTGGAACGCCTCGCGCAGATGCGTGCGGACGGCCGTGAGCGCGTCGCGGAGGTCGCGTGTCGCATCGGCGCCCAGCTCGATCTCGGCGAAGGCGAGCTCGTCCTGAGTCGTGCGCAGCCGCTCGTCAGCGGCAACGAGGGCCGCGTCGGCGCGGCGCCCGAACTCGGCATCCTGCGCGGCGAGCTGCTCGCGCTCCTTCTTGCGTGCGCCCCAGAAACCGGCCATGGGTCGATCCTATGCGGCGTCCGGACGGGACCGACCGGGCGGGCAGCAAGCCACAGCCGATTCCCGGCGCACAGGCGAATCGGCGCACAGGGAATCCGGTGCACAGGCGAATCAAAGTCACGGACGGGTAACAT
Source organism: Microbacterium sp. (assembly GCA_003248845.1). Taxonomy (GTDB): domain Bacteria; phylum Actinomycetota; class Actinomycetes; order Actinomycetales; family Microbacteriaceae; genus Microbacterium. Next base: position 11,727 of record QFPD01000045.1, read on the forward strand.
AGGCCGTTGTGCTGTGCCTCCCGTGCGCAGCGCCGGGGGACCGCGACGTCGCCCGCATCCGACAGATGGAGATCCTCCGTGGCCAACCCTCTCGAGAAACTGCTCCGCGCCGGTGAAGGACGTATCCTTCGCAGGCTCCAGCAGGTCGTGAAGGCCGTGAACGCCCTCGAAGAGGACTACGCGCAGCTCACCGACGAGGAGCTGCGCGGCGAGACGGCGGAACTGCGGGCCCGCCACGAAGCCGGAGAGTCGCTCGACAAGCTCATGCCCGAGGCGTTCGCCGCCGTGCGCGAGGCCGCGAAGCGC
>QFPD01000313.1 GCA_003248845.1 Microbacterium sp.
CTGTCGACCCGCACGCCTCCGACCCCACCAAGTCGACCGTCGAGGTCGTGCTCACGGTCCTGCACGCCGGCGGCAAGTTCGGCGGCGGCGGCTACGCCGTCTCCGGTGGTCTGCACGGCGTGGGATCGTCCGTCGTGAACGCCCTGTCGACGCGATTCGAGGTCGAGATCCGCCGCCAGGGGTTCGTCTGGCGGCAGGTCTTCGCCGACGGCGGCAAGCCGCAGGGCCCTCTCGAGCAGGGTGAGACGACGGACGAGACCGGCACGGTCATCACTTTCTGGCCGGATGCCACGATCTTCGAGACCGTCGAGTTCGAATACGACACGCTGCGCACCCGCTTCCAGCAGACCGCCTTCCTCAACAAGGGCCTGCGGATCACGCTGCGCGACGAGCGCCCCGCCTCTGCGTACGTCGTCGACGGCGAGGACGGCACGGCCGTCGAGAAGCAGCCGCTCGACGACTTCCACTACGAGCGCGGTCTCGTCGACTACGTCGAGTACCTCAACAAGGTGCGCAAGGCCGAGATCGTCAACGACGAGATCATCGAGGTCGAGTCGGAGGACACCGAGCGGCATATCTCGCTCGAGCTGGCGATGCAGTGGACGACGAGCTACACCGAGAACGTCTTCACCTTCGCGAACACGATCAACACCCACGAGGGCGGCACGCACGAAGAGGGCTTCCGTGCGGCGTTGACGACGCTCATCAACAAGTACGCGCGCGCGAACAACCTCCTCAAGGAGAAGGACGACAACCTCACTGGCGAGGACATCCGCGAGGGACTCACCGCGGTCATCTCGGTCAAGCTCTCCGAACCGCAGTTCGAGGGGCAGACGAAGACGAAGCTCGGCAACACCGAGGCGAAGGCCTTCGTGCAGAAGATCGTCGGCGACCAGCTCACCGACTGGCTGGACCGCAATCCAGCGCAGGCCAAGCGCATCATCACGAAGGCGATCGACGCGGCCACCGCGCGCCTTGCGGCGCGCAAGGCTCGCGAGACCGCGCGCCGCAAGAGTGTCTTCGAGTCGTTCTCCATGCCCGAGAAGCTCAAGGACTGCACGAGCAAGGATCCCTCGATCTCCGAGATCTTCCTCGTCGAGGGCGACTCGGCCGGTGGCTCCGCGGTGTCCGGCCGCGACCCCGAGCGTCAGGCGATCCTGTCGCTGCGCGGCAAGATCCTCAACGTCGAGAAGGCGCGCCTGGACCGTGCCCTCGGCAACGCCGAGATCCAGGCGATGATCTCGGCGTTCGGCACGGGCATCGGCGAGGACTTCGACGTCGAGAAGGCGCGCTATCACAAGATCGTCCTGATGGCGGATGCCGATGTCGACGGCCAGCACATCACGACGCTGCTGCTCACGCTGCTGTTCCGGTACATGCGGGGGCTCATCGAGGCCGGCTATGTCTACCTCGCGATGCCGCCGCTGTTCCGCCTCAAGTGGTCGAACTCCCCGCACGAGTACGTCTACAGCGACCGGGAGCGCGACGCGCTGCTCGCCGCCGGTCTCGAAGAGGGCAAGCGCATCCCGAAGGACAACGGCGTGCAGCGCTACAAGGGCCTCGGCGAGATGAACGCCAAGGAGCTCTGGGAGACGACGATGGATCCTGAGACCCGCACGCTCCGCCAGGTGACGATCGACGACGCGGCCGCGGCCGACGAGATCTTCTCCATCCTCATGGGCGAAGACGTCGAATCGCGCCGCGGGTTCATCCAGCGCAACGCCAAGGACGTCCGCTTCCTGGACATCTGATCGAGAGAACACAGTGACTGACGAAGAACGCCCCGACCCGACCGCGCACTACAACCACGGGAACATCGACCAGGTCGACCTCCAGGTCGAGATGCAGCGAAGCTATCTCGACTACGCGATGAGCGTCATCGTCGGCCGTGCGCTGCCCGACGTGCGTGACGGCCTCAAGCCGGTGCACCGGCGCGTTATCTACGGCATGTACGACGGCGGTTACCGTCCCGACAAGGGGTTCAACAAGTGCGCCCGCATCGTCGGCGACGTCATGGGTCAGTTCCACCCGCACGGAGACTCGGCGATCTACGATGCGCTCGTCCGTCTCGTGCAGCCGTGGTCGCTGCGCTACCCGCTGGCCGAGGGTCAGGGCAACTTCGGCACCCCCGGCAACATGGGCGCTGCAGCCTCCCGGTACACCGAGACCAAGATGGCGCCGCTGGCCATGGAGATGGTTCGCGACATCGACGAGGACACCGTCGATTTCGAGCCCAACTACGACGGCAAGACGGAGGAGCCGACGGTCCTGCCGGCGCGCTTCCCCAACCTGCTCGTCAACGGCTCGGTGGGTATCGCCGTCGGTATGGCGACGAACATCCCTCCGCACAACCTCCGCGAGGTCGCCGATGGTGCGCTCTGGGCACTCGAGCACCCCGACGCGACGCGCGACGAGCTGCTCGAGGCGCTCATGGCGCGCATCCCGGGCCCCGACTTCCCCACCGGCGCGCAGATCCTCGGTACGAAGGGCATCCGTGAGGCGCAGCGCACCGGCCGCGGCTCGATCACGATGCGTGCCGTCGTGAACGTCGAGGAGATCCACGGCCGCACGTGCCTCGTGGTCACCGAGCTTCCGTATCAGGTGAACCCCGACAACGTCGCCGCGAAGATCCGCGACCTCGCCCTCCTGAAGCGGGATGCCGTGGCCAAGGTCGTCCTGAACAACCTGTACAAGCACACGCAGCTGCAGGAGAACTTCGGCGCGAACATGCTCGCGATCGTCGACGGCGTGCCGCGCACGCTCGCGCTCGACGGGTTCGTCTCGTACTGGATCGAGCACCAGGTCGAGGTCATCGTCCGCCGCACGCAGTATCGCCTGCGCAAGGCCGAGGAGGACGCGCACATCCAGCGCGGCTACGCGCTCGCCCTCGACGCCCTCGACGAGGTCATCGCGCTCATCCGCCGCTCCCCCGATGTCGACGCCGCGCGCACGGGCCTCATGGAGCTGCTCGGTGTGGACGAGATCCAGGCCGACGCGATCCTCGCGATGCAGCTGCGCCGCCTCGCCGCCCTCGAGCGTCAGAAAATCCTCGACAAGCTCGCGGAGCTCGAACGCCAGATCGCGGAGTACCAGGCGATCCTCGCCGACGAGGGGCGCCAGCGCACCATCATCTCCGAGGAGCTGACGGGCATCGTCGACAAGTTCGGCGACGAGCGTCGTACGCACATCCTGCACGGATTCGACGGCGACATGTCGATGGAGGACCTCATCCCCGAGGAGGAGGTCGTCGTCACGGTCACGCGCGACGGCTATATCAAGCGCACGCGCAGCGACAACTACCGCTCCCAGCATCGCGGCGGCAAGGGCGTCAAGGGCGCGCAGCTGCGTGCCGACGACGTGGTCGAGCACTTCTTCGTGACGACGACGCACCACTGGCTGCTGTTCTTCACCTCCAAGGGGCGCGTCTACCGCGCGAAGGGCTACGAGCTGCCCGAGGCGGGCCGGGATGCCAAGGGTCAGCACGTCGCGAACCTGCTCGCCCTGCAGCCGTGTGAGGAGATCGCGCAGATCCTCGACATCCGCGACTACAAGGTCGCGACGCACCTGGTGCTCGCTACCCGTGACGGCAAGATCAAGAAGACCTTCCTGAGCGAGTACGACACGAACCGTCAGG
>QFPD01000314.1 GCA_003248845.1 Microbacterium sp.
ACGCCGGAATCGGGATCTCGCTCGGCGACGACTGCATCGTCGAGGCCGGCCTGTACGTCACCGCCGGCTCGAAGATCGTCCTCCCGAACGAGGCGCCGCTCCACGACGGCACATGCCCCGTGGTCAAAGGCGCCCAGCTCTCCGGCCAGAACGGCATCCTCTATCGCCGCAACTCGCTGACCGGAGCGGTCGAGGCCGTCCGTCGCGAGGGGGTCGGCGTGACCCTCAACGAGGCGCTGCACGCGTGAGCGCGGAAGCCGTCGCCGCCTTCTGGGCGGAGCGGCGGGAGGAGGATGCCGCGCTGCCGCCGCAGACTCCCGCCGCGTGGGCGTTCGGAGCGACGCCCACGCACGCCGACGAGCTGCTCGCCCTCGTGCTCGCCGGCACCAAGACGGGCACGGCGTCGACCGTCTGGGAGTACGAGGACAGCGGCGAGCCGATGCCCGTGGTGGGCGAGCTGAGCATCATCCTCGACGGCTCGGCGGCGCCGCGTGCGGTCATACGCACGACGGCGCTCGCGATCGTGCCGTTCGACCAGGTCGACGCCGAGCACGCGTACTCGGAGGGTGAGGGCGATCGCACCCTGGAGTACTGGCGCTCGGCGCACGAGCGCTACTGGCGACGTCACTCGACCTCGCCGCGCGGGTTCGCCCCCGACATGCCGGTCCTGTGCGAGCGGTTCGAACTGATCTGGCCGTGCCCCGCCTGAGGCGCGGCCCCGGTACGCTCTGGGCATGAGCGAGCGCATGCCCAAGAAGGCGTACGAGAAGGAGCTGAAGGCCCTGCAGGCCCGGCTCGTCGATATGCAGGCTTGGGTGCAGTCGAGCGGCGCCCGAGTCATCGTCATCTTCGAGGGGCGGGATGCCGCGGGCAAGGGCTCGACGATCAGCCGAGTCTCCCAGTACCTCAACCCTCGCGTCGCGCGGGTCGTCGCACTCCCGACGCCCACCGAGCGCGAGAAGACTCAGTGGTACTTCCAGCGCTACGTCGCGCACCTCCCTGCCGCTGGGGAGATCGTCCTGATGGACCGCTCCTGGTACAACCGCGCGGGTGTCGAGCACGTCATGGGCTATTGCACCAACATGGAGTACCACCGGTTCCTCCACCAAGCACCGATCTTCGAGCGGATGCTGGTCGAAGACGGCATCCTGCTCCTGAAGTACTGGTTCAGTGTGTCCGATGTCGAGCAGGAGGCCCGCTTCCGCTCACGCAACGACGACCCGATGCGGCGGTGGAAGCTCTCCCCCAACGATGTCCTGTCGATCACCAAGTGGGAGGACTATTCGCGCGCGAAAGACACGATGTTCGTGCACACCGACATCCCCGAGGCTCGCTGGTTCGAGGTCGACAACGAAGACAAGCGGCGGGGCCGGATCAACATGATCCACCACCTGCTCTCGCAGATCCCCTACGAGCAGGTCGAACGCGCCCCGATCGAGATTCCGCCGCGACCGGCATCCGGGGGCTACGAGCGCCCCCCGCGCGAACTGCAGAACTACGTACCCGACTACGCGTCAGAGGTCATCGCCCGGGGCTGAGCGCTTCGGGGGTTCGATCGTCGCGTCGCCACGGGCCCTCCGGTCGCTCCGCGCGCCAGTGCACGCGCGGCCCCTCCGTCTCACGGACGAGCCCCGTCAGCCAGTACGTCTCGTCGGGACCCCAACCGGCGATCACGGTCGAGTACTCGGCATCGACGGCGATCTCGCGGGTCGCGGCCGTGAGGTATCCCCAGCCGCTCAGGTGCACGGCATCCCACGCCTCGCTCACGCGCGCCCAATCCGGCAGCACCCACCGACCGTCGCGCCCGGTCACTCGGTACCAGTCGTGGCGTCGACTGCCGGTCACCTCGAGCGGGTATGCGCGGCACAGGTGCGCCCAGTCCGCCCCATCGTGCACCTCGTACGTGCGCCCTGACCCTGCCACGGGCAGCGCAACAGCGTGCGTCCAGCCGAATCCGTCCTCGACATACGGGATGCCGGCAGGCGGGCCGGACGGCAGCGCGCCGGTCGTATGCGGCGCCCCCCACGGGTGCGACCACCAGCTCCCGCTGAACATCGCCGTCGCGTCGGCGGGGCGCTCGACGCGGGCGCGCGCCTCCTCGTCGGCGGTCGCCGCGCGCCACCGCGACGCCGCCGTCGGCGCGGGATCGAACGGAGCACCGTCGCCGGACGGGTCGAACTCGATCGCCCACTGTTCCACGGTGCGCTCACGGCGCCACCATGCGGCATCCGGGTGCGCGTCGAGCCCCGCCCCCATCTCCGCCAGCGCGGCGCGGACGGCGGGATCGGCGGCGACAATGTCCATGCCCTCGGGCGGCTGCCAGTACCGCGCGGAATCGACCGCGCGGAGCATCGCCGCCGCGAACGCCTCGCCGTCGGGAGCGAGCGGCCCGAGCGAACCGGCGGCGCGGATGGCCCGTGCGAGCTGGGAGCGCGTCGGCGGCTCGGGCGAGACCATCTGCGCGTCGCACGCCTCTTCCGCCTCACCGTCATCGCCGGGCGCGGTGAACGTCACGCGCGTGATCGCGTCTCCGGCATCCACCGCGGCCTGGTAGGCCAGTTCGAAGAGCGCGCGTCGCGCGTCCTCCGGCAGCACGGCGCTCGCGAGCTCGAGTATCACCCGACGACCGCGCGGGCCGTCGCA
>QFPD01000315.1 GCA_003248845.1 Microbacterium sp.
GAGGAGCTGCCCGTCGCCGGCGAGGCGGTGGAGCCACTCCACGTCGGCCTCCGAGGAGCGGCCCTGGGCGTACACGAGATCGCTGAGCGTCGACACGCCCCCAGCCTATTGGCCCGCACTCAGGCGGTGCGCGCATCGCCGCGCACTGCGCCGCGTGCGCGCTCGCGGGATCGCGCACGGCCCGGCTGCGCCGCAGGACGTGAAGTTGCCGGCGGGTCGATGGCCTCCCCGACGAACCGCCGGACCGCTCCGGCGAGCGCGGAGCGACCCGCGATCTCGGCGACCGGCCGAGCGGCGAGGGTCGCGGCATCCGCCGCCTTCGGATCCCAGGGCACGAACCAGACCTCGCGCGCGGACGCGTACCGCTCGAACGTGCGCCGCACCTGACCGCGTGCGTCCATGCCGAGGGTCGCCGTGCGCGTCTTGTTCACAACGATACGAACTGGCCGCGCCCCGACGACGGCGCGCAGGTCGGCGTGCGCGCGGAGGAACCGCGAGACGCCGACCGGGTCCGCAGCGACGACCGCGACGACGAGGTCCGCTGCCTCGAGCGCGGCCAGCGTCGCCGCGTTCCGGCGCGGACCGTCCAGATCGCTGACGATCTCCTCGTCACGCTCCAGGGACGCCGCGACGTCGACGATGACGTCGTCCGCCCAGTCCCGTGCCTGCTCCAGGGCGGCGCTGACGCGCTCGTGCGAGAGCTCGGGCCACCGGGCGGGGCGGTTGATGCCGGTGAGCACCTCGATGTCGCCCAGCGGACTCGCGATGCGGGACAGCTCCGTCGTCGTGAGCGCCCCACGGCCGGCCTGGCGGCACGCTGCGGCGAAGCCGGGACCCTCGTCGGCGAGTCCCGTGGTCATGGCGATCGAGGGCGCATGCGCATCGGCATCCACGAGTCCGACGCGACGCCCGTCGCGCGCGAGCTCGCAGGCCAGCTCGATCGCCATGCGCGTGCGTCCGGGTGCGCCCGCTGCCCCCCACACCGTGATGATGCGCCCCCGCGGACGCTCGGAGACGTGCGCGGGAGCACCGACCGCTGCGAGGAGGTCGCGCGGCGCGACGTCGTTTTCGTAAGCCGTCACGCCGAACACGGCTGCGGTGCGGCGGGCGGCGGGACTGTCGCACAGGGCAGCGATGCGCACGCCGAACCGGTCGCAGACGGCGACGAGATCGGCGGTCAGCGCATCCCGTCCGCCGTCGATGACGAGCACGTCGGCGCGGGCGAGGGCTCCGAGCACTTCGGCTGCCTCGCGACCCGCGAGCGCATCGACGGCCGCGGCAGCGGGGGCCGACCGGTCGACGACCGCCGAGATCACTGCCCCGGCATCCCGCAGCAGATCGGCGAGCTCAAGGCCGTGGGAACCGCCCAGCGCGACGATGACCGTCGGCCCGGAGTGCCCGGCGGCCCGGGTGTCGACACTCATCGCCCCGCTGCCGCGGTGGGCACGATCGACAGGCTCGACCCGCCGGCGATCGCGGCGAGGGTGTCCGGGACGTCGGAGCGTCCGATCACGACCTCGACGGCGGGTCCGGCCGATCCCATCATCGACTGGTCGCTCGTCACCGAGACGACGGTCGCGGTCGGCACGAGGATGCGCGGCGTATCGAACGTTCCACGCTCGAGCTGCGGCGCCACCCAGATCTCGACCGTCGAGCCGGCGGTGACGGCGGCGGGGATCTCGGTCGCGCTGTGCACGACGACGCGCGTCGTACGCAGGCCCTCGGCGGCCCCGACGGCGTCCTGAGGCACGAGTTCGCCCGCCGCGATCGTGCGGGTCGCGACGGAGCCGGGCTGGAGCGTCGCGGGCGTCGCATACGCATCTTCCAGGGCGCCGAGTGCGACGTCGACCACGCGCAGGTCGTCGGATCCGACGGTGTCGCCGGGCACGAGCGTGCGTGCGGCGGCGAAGACGGGCACCGTCTGCCGTGCCGCCGCGACGACGAGCCAGACCCCGACGACGCTGACGATGACGAGGACGATGCCGAGGAGGAACCGGACGTCAGCCCAGAGTGCGCGGGGGCGGGGGCGCGCTGAGGTGTGGTCGCTCATGAGCCCATCGTGACGCGCCGCCGCCCGGCGCGCCCGGGTTATCCACAGGCTCGCGCCGCGCCGGGTCGCGCGACCCGGGCGGACGATAATGGCCTCATGCCCGAATCCCGCATGCCCGGACCAGGCGGCACCGGTGACCGCCTCCACACTCCGGCGGAGGTCGCTGAGATGCTGCAGCTCTCGGTCGACGAGGTGATCGCCCTCGTCCTCGACGCGCGGCTGCGAGGCGTGAAGGTCGGGTCACCCGCGCGCTGGCGCATCGAGGCGGCGAGCGTCGAGGGCTATCTCGACGACCAGGCCGAGGAAGCGCGGCGGATGGCCCTGTGGCGGGAGTCGAACGCCGCGAGCTTCCCCGAGCTGTGGGGGCGCGGCGAAGTGCGCGGGCGCGACTGACTCAGTCGAGGTCGGATGCCTCGGCGAGGCGCACGAGGACGATCGTGGTGAACGGGACCACGCGATAGCCCGTGACGTTCTCCGCACGTCGCGGCGTGCCGCGGTCGTGCACCGCGAGATCGAGATGATCGGCACCGGCGCGATCGATCGTGCCCGGGAGCTCCCTCCCGCCGACGATCTGCACCGTGACGGCGACGCG
>QFPD01000046.1 GCA_003248845.1 Microbacterium sp.
AGCGGTGATGCCTATCCGGGCCGCTGGCTGGCGATTAACCCCGGCACCGCCGCAGGCACGCTGCTCGGTGAGAAGTGGGCGACGGCGGTCCAGTGACCGCGGTCGCCTCGGCGGGGGTGGATGCCGCGGCATCCACCCCCGCTCCCGCCCGGGAGAGCCTGCCCGCGTCGACGTCACGTCGGCGCGGGTCGTGGGCGTGGGTCGGACTCGTGCCCTTCGCCGTCTACGTCGTGCTGTTCCTCGTTCTGCCGACGACGCTCGCGATCGGCTCCGGGTTCTTCACCCGCGACGGTTCGTTCACGTGGTCGAACGTCGCTGCGCTCGGCGACCCGCTCATCCTGCGCACGTTCGCGAACTCGGCCGGCCTGTCGCTGCTCACCGCGGTCATCGGCGCCGCCGTCGGCGCTCTCGTCTGCTACGCCCTGCTGGGGCTCTCGCCCGAGGGCACCGTGCGCTCCGCCGTGGATGCCGCGGCCGGGGTCCTGGCTCAGTTCGGCGGCGTCATGCTGGCGTTCGCGTTCATCGCGACGATCGGCATCCAAGGCGTCATCACGGTGTTCCTGCGCGACGCCTTCGGCATCGACATCTTCGCGAACGGCACCTGGCTCTACGAGCTGCCGGGCCTCATCCTGCCGTACGTCTTCTTCCAGATCCCTCTCATGGTCATCACCTTCCTCCCCGCACTCTCCGCCCTGAAGCCCCAGTGGGCCGAGGCGAACCTCACCCTCGGCGGCTCGGCCCGGACGTTCTGGACGCACATCGGCGTCCCTGTCCTCGCCCCCTCGTTCACCGCGAGCCTGCTGCTCCTGTTCGCAAACGCGTTCTCGTCCTATGCGACGGCGGCGGCCCTCGCGAGCCAAGGGTCGCAGATCGTCCCCCTGCAGATCCGAGCGGCCCTCACGAGCGAGACCGTGCTCGGGCGTGAGAACCTCGCCGGTGCGCTCGCTCTCGGCATGATCGTCGTCGTCGGGGCCGTCATGGGCGCCTACACCCTCGTCCAGCGCCGCGCGGCGCGGTGGCAGTCGTGAACCGGCTTGCACCCCACCCCGCGACGCGGGCCGTGATCGCCGTGGCCGTCGGAGTGTTCTTCGCGATCCCGCTCGTGTCGACCCTCCTCTACACGGTGAAGATGCCGGACGGCTCACTGTCGTTCGCGCGCTGGGCGAGCCTGGTCGACCCGAAGACGGCCGCGACGTTGAAGCCGATCTGGACGGGGCTGGGCAACTCACTCGTCCTGTGCGTCGTGACGGTTGCGATCGTGCTGCTGCTACTCGCCCCGACGATGGTGCTCGTGAACCTGCGGTTCCCACGCCTGAAGCGCGTCTTCGAGTTCACCGTCCTGCTCCCCATCTCGATCCCCGCGATCGTGCTCGTCGTGGGGCTCGCGCCGCTCTACCTGCAGATCGGGCGCCTCATCGGCACGGGGGCGTGGACGCTCGCGTTCGCCTACGGCATCACCGTGCTGCCCTTCGCCTACCGCGCGATCCAGGCCTCGATCGATGCCGTCGACCTGCGCACGCTCGCGGAGGCCGCGCGGTCCCTCGGAGCGGGCTGGACGGCGATCGTCCTGCGCGTGCTGGCGCCGAACCTGCGTTCCGGGCTGCTCGCGGCATCCCTCCTGTCGATCGCCGTCGTGCTCGGCGAGTTCACGATCGCGTCGCTGCTGAACCGCCAGGTGTTCCAGACGGCGATGGTCGTGGTCCAGAAGCAGGATCCGTACCTGCCGGCGATCTTCACCCTCCTCGCTCTGCTCTTCTGCTTCGTCCTCCTCCTCGTCATCGGCCGCGCCGCGCGCGGTCACCGAAAGGCCCGCCCGTGACCATCGACCGCGCTCTCCCCCGCACCGCCGACAACATGCTCCTCACCGGCGCCGCCGCCGGCACGCGCGTGCAGCTGCAGGGGATCGAGAAGAGCTTCGGCGGCACCCGAGTGCTCCACGGCGTGGACCTCGACATCGCGCCGGGCGAGTTCGTCTCACTCCTCGGCCCCTCGGGGTGCGGCAAGACGACGGCGCTGCGCGTGCTCGCGGGGCTCGAGTCCGCCGACAGCGGCGCGGTGCTCCTCGGCGGACGCGACGTCTCCCGTGTCCCTACGCAGCGTCGCGACATCGGCATGGTCTTCCAGTCGTACTCGCTGTTCCCGCACCTGAGCGTCGCCGACAACACCGCGTTCGGCCTGCGCCGCCGCGGCATCCATCGGGGACCTGCCACACGACGCGCGCTCGATGCCCTCGAGCTCGTCGGCCTCGGCCATCTCGCCGATCGCTATCCGCACCAGCTCTCCGGGGGCCAGCAGCAGCGCGTCGCGCTCGCGCGCGCCCTCGTCACCGAGCCGCGGGTGCTGCTGCTCGACGAGCCGCTCTCCGCCCTCGACGCCCGGGTGCGCGTGCAGCTGCGCGACGAGATCCGCCGACTGCAGCTGCGCCTGGGCATCACCACCGTGTTCGTCACGCACGATCAAGAGGAGGCCCTGGCCGTCTCCGATCGCATCGCCGTGATGGATGCCGGGCGCATCGAGCAGATCGGCACTCCGGAAGAGCTCTACCTGCGTCCGCGCACCCCGGTCGTCGCGGCGTTCGTCGGTCTCTCCAGCGCCGTTCCCGCCGTCGCGTCGGGCACGAGCGTCGTCGTGTGGGGGACATCGCTCCCCCGCCTCGGATCCGGTGAGGACGGTGCCGTCACGGCGCTCCTGCGCCCCGAGAACGTGCGCCTGCACGCCATGACCACGGATGCCTCAGCGGATGTCGCAGCCGGGCCCGGCACGACCGGTCGGATCGAGGAGAGCACCTTTCTGGGCAGCTTCCGGAGGACCGTCGTGCGTACGGACGACGGCGCGATCGTGCACGTGCAGCACGACGTCGCCGATCGCTACGAGTACGGTCAGCCCGTGCGTCTGACGGTCGTCCCGGTCGCGGTGGCGGTGCGTCCCGCCGCCTGAGAGTTCGGCGGCGCGGGCGTCAGATGACGAAGTCGACGGCCACCCGGTCGGCGACGACGGACCGCACGTACGCCACCACGATCTGGTGGTCGGGGTGGGTCTGGTACGCGTCGAGGGCCGCCTGGTCGGCGAAGTCGGCGACCAGAGCGACATCCCAGTTGGTGCCGCCGACGACGTCGGGTCCGACCGAGATCTCGCCGATGGAGGGGACGACGCCCTTCAGCGCGAGGAGGTCCGCCGCGATCTTCCGCGCCTGAGCGGCTTTCTCGGTCGGGTCTTCAGCGGCCAGACGCCAGGCGACGATGTGACGGATCATGCGGGGTCCTCTTCCGGGGCTGGGGCGGGGGTCGATTCCGAGACGGAGATCGCATCGGGCGCCCGGGATGCCGCGGCATCCAAGGCGGCGCGCAGACGCGCGGCATCGAGCCGCCAGTGCGCATGCAGGCGATCGTCGATGAGCACGGCGGGGATCTTCTCCCACCACGTCGCGTACAGCGCCGGGTCGTCGAGGATCGACAGCTCGGCGACCTCGACATCGCTCTCCGGGAGCTCGGAGATGACGACATCGATGATCTCGCGGGCGACGTCGCACAGGTGGCAGTCGGGCTTGGAGATCAGCGTGAGTGTCGTCACGGCATCCATTCTCCCGTATGCTCCGCGCCCGCAGGCCCCGTGCCAGCCGCCGACCCCTGGCGCTGCCGGGCCGGGGCACCGTCGGCGTCGCCATATAGTGAACCAGAGTCCTCGCAAAACGTCGCTCGCGTCGGCGGACGCAACGACGTCGGTGGGACGGGGGGTGAGGCGTCATGAGCGAGCCGGATACGGCGACCGCGAGCGTCACCCTGCCCGAGAGCGACGCCGAGCTCATCGCACGGTTGCGCAGCGGGGACAACACCGCGTACGAGACCCTGTGGCAGCGACACGTGGGCGCCGCGCTGCGGCTGGGACATCGCATCGCGCCCGGCGATGCCGCCGACCTCGTCTCCGACGCCTTCCTCGCCGTCTACGACCGCATCCGCGTCCAGGGCGCCGGGCCCGACACGCACTTTCGCGCCTACCTCTTCACGACCATGCGGAACATGGCGGTGCGAATGCACGCCGCGCGCAACCGCATCGAGCTCGATCCCGACATCGAGGTCGTCGACGAGCGCGATCCTCTGCTGCTCCTCCTCGACGAGGACGATGCCCGGCTGCTCCTGCGCTCATTTCGCTCCCTTCCCGTGCGCTGGCAGCGCGTTCTCTGGCTGAGCGAGGTCGCGCGCGTGGCGCGCCCGGCCATCGCGCGCGAGCTGCGGATCCGTCCCAACGCCGTCTCGGCTCTCCATCGCCGCGCGAAGGCGGGGCTGCGCACCACGTGGATGCTCGAGCACCTTCCGCCCGCGCTCCGCGGTGATCCGACTCACGCGGCATCCCGGCTGCCGGATCTTCTGCTCGGAGAGCTCTCGCCTCCGGCGGCCGAGCACGTGCACGCGCATCTTCGCGCGTGCACCCCGTGCGCCCAGGCGCACGATCAGCTCCGGGCCGCGTTGCGCTCGGCGCGCACCCGCTCCCTCGGGGCCCTCGGGTTCGCGGCGCTCGCGATCGTTCTGCCCACGGCGTCGGCCCTCACGCCCGCCGCAACCGCGACCGCCGCGGTCGTCGCCGTCGCAGCCCTCGTGTCGGCTGCGCTCCTCAGCGGTGGCGTGGCGCTGACCGCTCCGGCGCCGGGCGCGGCGGGGCCGGAAACGCTCGTCTCCCGTGCGCAGGACCAGCCGGGTCCATCCGTCCCGACACCTCACGCCGCGCCGCCTTCCGCTGCCGCGGCCGCGCCGCTCGCCCCGGCAGCAGAGGTGGCCCGACCCCCGGCAGCCGAAGTCCCGCCAGAGGGCGACCTGGACCTCTGGCAGCCCGCCGCCGGCGGCGCGGGAGGTCGGCCACAGATGCCCGCCCCCACGCCCGCCGCCCCGGGTTCGCTCCCCGTGCCCGCAACGACCGGCACGGCGCCCGGTGACGGCGTGCCCGCGCCGACGACGCCGCGTGCCACCGCACCCGCGGTCACGACAGCCGCTCTCGGAGCGCCCTACCTCGCTCCCCGCCTGTCGGGCGTCACCGACCCCGCAGCCGTCGTGGCGATCGACGTCGCCGGCACGACCTACGCGGTCGATCCGGGTGCCGATGGCGCGTGGCAGTTCGACCTGCGGATGCTCTCCCTCGACGCGGGCGCGTACCTCGCCTCGATCTGGACCGTGCAGGACGGCGCCGCCTCCGGGACGAGCACCGTCACGTTCACCACTGCACAGCCCGGCGTCGCGGGGTTCCCGGACGATGTCGTGCTCGACCTCGATGCCGCGAGCTCCGCCGGGATCACGTTCACCGTGACGGGACCCCCGTCGGGCAACGTCTGCGTCTGGTCCGACACCGGGCAGTCGGCCGTGATCCCGCTCGGTGAGAACGGCACCGCGACACGACGCATCCGCTTTCTGACGACGGGTGTGTATGCCCTCGAGATCGCCGTCTGCGCCGACGGGGTGCCGGGCCCCGCGGTCGCTCAGGCGTTCTGGGTCAGCTCCGGTGTCTTCGATCCCTGGGACGAGGAGCCGGTCTTCGAGATCGACGCCCCCTCCCTCTGATCTCTGGAGGAAACACGAAGCGCCCGTCCAGACGGACAGGCGCTCGGTGCAGATTACTCAGAATCCAGGGCCGCAGTTACTTCTTGTTGCGGCGCTGGTGGCGAGTCTTCCGAAGCAGCTTGCGGTGCTTCTTCTTCGCCATGCGCTTGCGGCGCTTCTTGATGACAGAACCCACGGAAAACCTCACTATGTCAGGGGTCTGGACGCGGATCGCCGCGTCCGGGAACGGGCACTTCGAAAAATGCCCTCGGAACAGTCTAGCCGACGTCGGCGACCGGCCGTTGCAGAGCCTCGGTCACGGCGGTCTCGGGCACGCGATAGCTGCGCCCGAACCGCACGGCGGGGAGCTCTCCCGAGTGCACCAGTCGATACACCGTCATCTTCGAGACGCGCATGATCTCCGCCACCTCGGCGACGGTCAGAAAACGCACATCGGGCAACTCGGCCATTTTCACTCTCCCGGGCGCCCTGGTCCCCCCGCAGCGCTGCGACCAGCGTAGAGGCTGGCTGCGACGCGTGTAAACCTCTGTGACCGCTGTGACGGGACTACGCGTCTTCTCGGCGCCCGCTGAACGACGTCGAAGGCGTGCGTCAGCGGCCGGGGATGCGCTTGAGCATGCTGTCGAAGGCATGCTTCGTGGATGCCGCGGCGCGCCCCACGAGGTCGGCGGCCGCTGCGGCGGACTCTGGGAGCGTCGTCGCGCCCGGCGTCTGCTCCATGAGGGCTTCGTCGAAAAAGGGGATGAGCCAATCGTCCACGACGTCCAGCGGCGCGGTGGACAGGCTGTAGTAGCGGTGCTGCCCCTCCTCGCGCACGGACACCAGTTCCGCCTCCCGCAGCACCTTCAGGTGCTTGGACACCGTCGGCTGGCTCACTCCGAGCTCACTCACGATGTGCGAGACGCTCGTGCCGTGCTCGTTCGCGATCGCGCGTTCGCGCAAGAGCTGCAAGATGTCCCGACGGGTACCGTCGGCGATCACGTCGAAGATGTCCGCCATGAATGTAGGTTAGCCCGCCTCTCGTCCCGAGTACCATGACAACGATCGGAGCAGGACCCCGCACGCCGACGCCGTGACCACGCAGCGAGGAGGACGCCATGACGGACGGTTCCGTCGGCGTCCGTCTGGGCCGTCGCATCGCCGGCGTCGCCGGGGCGACCGTGCGCGGCGTACGCGAACTCGCGACCGCATCCCCGTCGCGCTTCGCGGTGCTGGTGTTCTCGACGCTCATCCTCGTGTTCACAGGCCTGTTCTCGCTTCCCGCGGCGTCGGCAACCGGTATCCGCACCCCCTTCGCCGACGCGCTGTTCACGGCCGTCTCGACGATCTGCGTCACGGGCCTGTCCACGGTCGACATGGCGACGCACTGGTCGCCGCTCGGGCACGTGATCGTCTTCATCGGCGTCAATGTCGGCGCGATGGGGGTGCTGACCCTGGCATCGATCCTCGGCCTCGTGATCTCCAAGCGCCTGGGCCTGCGGGCGAAGCTCATCGCGGCGGGCGACACCAACCCGCTCCGTGCGCACGGCGGCCCCGTGAACGAGGGACAGACCGTGCGCCTCGGCGAGGTCGGCCAGCTCCTGGCCACGGTCGCACTGTCGACGCTCGTCATCGAGGCCGGGCTCGCGGTGCTGCTCTACCCGTCGCTGCTCCTCGGCGGCGTCGACCCGTTGACGGCCCTGTGGGAGGCGCCCTTCTACGCGGCCATGTCGTTCACGAACACCGGCTTCACCCCGAACGCCGGCGGGCTCGCGCCGTTCGCGACGGACTATTTCTTCCTGACGGTCCTGATGGCCGGTGTCTTCCTCGGCTCGATCGGGTTCCCCGTGATCTTCACACTGTGGCGGCACCACCTGCATCTGCGGCGGTGGTCGCTGCACGCGAAGCTGACGATCATCACGACGGTCACCCTGTTCTTCGTGGGCGCTGGGGTCTTCCTGCTCCTGGAGTACGCCAACCCGAAGACGTTCGGCGGCATGGATGCCTGGGACACCACCTTCCAGGCCTTCTTCCTCTCCGCGATGACACGATCGGGCGGGTTCTCCGTCGTCGACATCGGCGAGCTCAACGGATCGTCGCTGGTCGTGGGTTCCATGCTCATGTTCGTGGGCGGCGGTTCGGCATCCACCGCCGGCGGCATCAAGGTGACGACGCTCGCGGTGCTCGCTCTCGCGGTGTGGTCGGAGGCGAAGGGCCGCCCCTCGGTCGAGGCGTTCGGGCGCCGCATCCCCAGCGACGTGCAGCGCGTGGCCCTCTCGGTCGTCGCGTGGGGCGCGACGATCGTGGCCGTCTCGACGATCACGATCACCCAGATCACGGGTGACACCGTCGAGAACGTGCTGTTCGACGTCATCTCGGGCTTCGCGACCGTCGGCCTGTCGACGGGGCTCACGGCGACGCTCCCCGACCCCGCCGTCTACGTCCTCGCCCTCACGATGTTCATGGGGCGCGTTGGTACAGTGACTCTCGCCGCGGCCGTGGCCGCGACATCCCGTTCGCAGCACTACTCGCTGCCCGTGGAAAGGCCCATCGTTGGTTGAGCAGCTGCGCAGTGACGCTCCCGTCCTCGTGATCGGTCTCGGCCGCTTCGGCGCCGCGTGCGCGGGAGAGCTCGACCGCCTCGACCGCGAGGTGCTCGCGATCGACGACAACCTCGAGCTCGTGCAGAAGTGGTCCGAGCGCGTCACGCACACGGTGCAGGCGGATGCCAAGAACATCGACGCCCTCAAGCAGATCGGCGCGCAGGACTTCCAGGTCGCTGTCGTCGCGGTCGGGTCGTCGATCGAGGCATCCGTGCTCATCACCGCCAACCTGGTCGATCTGAAGGTCCCGCAGATCTGGGCCAAGGCGGTGTCGCAGAGCCACGGAAAAATCCTCGCCCGCGTCGGCGCCAACCACGTGATCTACCCCGAGCGCGAGGCCGGCGAGCGCGTCGCGCACCTCGTCTCGGGGCGCATGCTCGACTTCATCCGGTTCGACGACGACTTCGTTCTCGCCAAGATGTATCCGCCCAAGTTCATCCGCGGGATCGGCCTGAACGAGTCGGGCGTGCGCTCGAAGTACAACGTCACGGTCGTCGGGGTGAAGAGTCCCGGCAAGCCGTTCCGCTACGCGGAGGCGAACACCGTGGTGACGAACCACGACCTCATCATCGTCTCGGGCACCAACAGCGACATCGAGCGGTTCGCCTCGCTCGACCGCTGACGCGTGCGGCGCGGCGCGGTGCTTCCGCCACCTCGCCCTGCGCGCGAGAAACCACATCCCGCGCGAGAAGCCACTGCGGGCGCGGTTTGTCGTCGCAGCGGTGGTTTCTCGCGGGGACGGCACCCGCGTGTCTTCTTCTCCACAGCACGCGTGTTCGCGGAGTTGTTCACGGGATGAGGAGTCGGCGCTCCGCACGCGGTCGCCGCGCGCCATGATCGCGGGATGCCAGTGCTCCTCTCCGCTCGGGCCATCGTCCGCCCTCCCGTCCCGCTCCTGACCGCGGGCGAAGCCCGAGCCCTTCGCATCGACGTGTCGTCACGCGAGTACGCGCGCGTACGACCCGGCATCCACGCCTCGTCCGCAGGGGTGTCACGACTCGCACCATGGGAGCGGTACGCCCTCCGCGTCCATGCCTTCGAACTCGCGTGCCCCGGCGCGACGATGTGTCTCGAGTCGGCGGCGGTCCTGCACGGTCTCCCCTCGTTCGGAGAGTGTCGCGACATCCACGTCTTCGCCGCCCATCGCAGCGCATCCCGACGATTCGGCGACGTCAGCGTGCACACGAGCGTCGACCCGCGCGAGGTCGTCGAGATCGCCGGGGTGCGCGTCACGTCTCTGCTCGACACCGTCGTCGACCTCGCACGAGCGTTGCCGCCCGCGCAGGCGCTCGCCGTCCTGGATGCCGCGACGTCGCCCGCGCAAGGGGGCGCTGTGACCCGCGATGAGGTCCGCCAGCGAGCCACGCAGCGCGCCGATCAGCGCGGCGCGCGCCAACTCGCGTGGGTGCTCGATACGGCCGACCCGCTCGCGGAGTCGCCGGGGGAATCGGTCAGCCGTGCCGTGATCCTCTGGAGCGGATTCGAGGTGCCTCTCCTGCAGCAGGATTTCCACTACGAAGGCGTGCACGATCGCGTCGACTTCCTGTTCCCCAGCAACGGCGCAATCGGCGAGAGCGACGGCTGGGGCAAATACGACCTGGCTGACCCCGAGGCGGCCAAACGCCACCTGACGAACGAGAAGCGGCGCGAAGATCG
>QFPD01000316.1 GCA_003248845.1 Microbacterium sp.
AGCCAGGCGGCGATGCGCCCGGCGCTCTGCTGCTGGCGCTCCATCCGCAGCGGGAGGGTGGGAAGCCCACGGTGCAGCAGGTAGGCCCCGAGCGGGTGGAGGAGTCCGCCCGTGATGGCCCGCACGCGCCGCAGCGCCTCGATCGACTGTTCGGACCCGGCGACGACGCCGGCGATCACGTCACCGTGTCCGCCGAGGTACTTCGTCGCGCTGTGCAGTGCCATCGTCGCGCCCAGATCGATCGGGTTCTGCAGCACGGGCGTCGCGAACGTGTTGTCCACGACGACGGGGACTTCTCCGGCTTGCGCGACGACGGCGGCGATGTCGACCAGCTCGAGGGTCGGATTGGCGGGCGTCTCCAGCACGACGAGCCCGGTATCGGGGCGGATGCTCGCGGCGACCTCGTCCTCATGACAGAAGGTGACCTCGGTACCGAGCATGGCCGATCCGAGCAGGTGATCGGTGCCCCCGTAGAGCGGCCGCACCGCGACGACGTGGGGCTTTCCGATGGAGACGGTGTGCGCGATCACGACGGCCGTCATCGCCGCCATGCCCGATGCGAAGGCGGCCGCCGCTTCGGCGTGCTCGAGCGCCGCGAGCGCGTCCTCGAAGCGCGCGACGGTCGGATTCCACAGGCGCGCATAGACCATGCCGCCTTCCGCGACGGGCCGACCGCCGGTCGCCATGGCCTCGTAGGAGTCCCCGCCCACTTCGATGTCGGGGAGCGGATTCGTCGTCGACAGATCGATCGGCGGGGCGTGCACGCCGAGGGCGGCAAGGTCGTCGCGTCCGGCGTGGACGGCGAGCGTGTCGAGGTGCCAGAGATCATCGCGCATGGCGTCTATCCTGCGATGTGTGCTGTGTGACCGCCATGATTCCGAAGAATGCGCAAGAATAGAGCACTTATCGGAACTTCTCGACGATCGGCGGCATCCGGAAAGGGGATCATTTTGGCGAGAACGCAAGCGTCCGACGCAGGTGGACTCGACGAACTCGACGTCGCGATCCTCCGCGTCCTCACGCAGCACGGCGACGTCACCAACAAGGCGCTCGCGCAGCGACTCGACATCGCGGAGTCGACGTCCGCCCACCGCGTGCGGTCGTTGAAGGCGCGCGGGGTGATCCGCGACACGCGGGTGCGCGTCGAGCCCGACGCGCTCGGCTACCCGCTGCAGGCGATGATCCGCGTGCGGTTGACCAACCACACGCCCGAGGGCGTTCATGCCCTGGCCGATGCCCTCGCCGACACGCCCCGCGTGCTGCAGGTGTTCCATGTCGCGGGCACGGACGACTTCCTCGTGCACGTCGCCGCGGCAGACACAGCGGCGTTGCGCGACATCGTTCTCGAGCACATCACGGTGCACCCGGTCGTGCGGGCGACCGAGACCCAGTTGATCTTCGACCTGCGCGACGGGCGGGGTCTGCTCTAGATCGTCGGCGCAAATGGTCGCGTCGGCCGGAATCGTCGGCGCAGACGGTCGCTATCCAGGGCGGTAGCGACATTTCGCGCCGACGAGTCGGGGGAGCGGCGCGGCGTCAGCCGGTCACGTACTCGTCGGCGACGTCCAGCGCGCGATCGATGATGTCGAGGCCCCGAACGAGATCGTCCTCCGAGATGACGAGCGGCGGTGCGACGTGGACGCGGTTGTAATGCGTGAAGGGCCACAGGCCCGCTTTCTTGCACGCCGCGGTGATCGCTGCCATCGGCGCCGCATCCGCACCCGACGCGTTGAAGGGCACGAGCGGCTCGCGCGTCGCACGGTCACGGACCAGCTCGATCGCCCAGAACAGGCCCCGGCCGCGCACCTCTCCGACCGACGGATGCTTCTCGGCTATCGCCCGCAGTCGCGGCGCGACGACACGTTCGCCGAGATCCTTCACGCGAGGGAGGATGCCGTCGCGTGCGAACACCTTGAACGTCGCGACGCCCGCGGCGCAGGCCAGTGGATGCCCCGAGTACGTGAGCCCGCCCGGGAAGGCGACCGTGTCGAAACGGCTCGCGATCGCGTCGGAGATGACGACGCCGCCGAGCGGCACGTACCCCGAGTTGACGCCCTTCGCGAAGGTGATGAGGTCGGGGACGACATCGAACGCCTGGAAGGCGAACCACTCACCGACGCGGCCGAAGCCCACCATGACCTCATCGGCGATGTAGACGATGCCGTACTTGTCGCAGAGGGCGCGCACCCCGGGAAGGTAGCCGGGCGGCGGGACGAGCACGCCGTTCGTGCCGACGATCGTCTCGAGAATGATCGCGCCGATCGTCGACGCCCCCTCCAGGATGATCGTCTGCTCGAGGTGCTCGAGCGCGCGCGCGGTCTCCTCCTCGGGGGATGCCGAGTGGAACGGCGACCGATACGCGTACGGACCGAAGAAGTGCGCGACCGAACCGTCGGCGGGCTCGTTCGGCCAACGCCGTGGGTCGCCGGTCAGCGTGATCGCCGTCGAGGTGTTGCCGTGGTAGCTGCGGTACGCCGAGAGCACCTTGCGCTTGCCCGTGACCAGACGCGCCATACGGACGGCGTTCTCGTTGGCATCCGCGCCGCCGTTCGTGAAGAACACCTTCGAGAACCCGTCGGGCGCGATCTCCGAGATGCGCCGCGCGAGCTCTCCGCGCACGTCGTTCGCCATCGATG
>QFPD01000317.1 GCA_003248845.1 Microbacterium sp.
CGAGCTCGTTGCCCATGTAGGTCGAGACGGTCTGCTCACGCTGGCGCATCGCATCGAGGTACGCGCCGGTGACAGCCCCGGCATCCTGCAGGATGCCGGCGGCCTCGGCCATCGCGTCGTCTTTGGCGACGGAGCCGGAGTGGATGCGGATCTGTCCGAGATTCAGGACGCTCATGTTCTCTCCTTGGGATGTCGAGGCGGGGGATCGGTGGGCCGGGGAGATCCTCCCCGGCCCACCGTCGGTCACTTCTCTTCGTGCTGGCCGCGCACGAGGTCGACGACCTCGTCGTACTTCGGCGAGTTCATGAAGTTGTCGACCGAGACGTGCAGCGCATCGGGCGTGCGCCCGCGGGCGCGATCGGTGAGCTGCTGCTGCGTGATCACGAGGTCTTCGCTGCCGTCGAGGTTCGCGATGGCCTTGTTGGTCACCGAGACGTCGTCGAAGCCGGCCTTCTTGATCTTGTTGCGCAGCACGCTCGCGCCCATCGCGGATGACCCCATGCCTGCGTCGCACGCGAACACGATCGTCGAGATGTGCTTCGTGGCCTCGCTCGTGGCGCCTGTCGCGATCGCGTCGGCCGCGAAGTCGGACTGCACCGACGCCTGGCCGCCGCCGACGGACGCGTTCGACGCTGCGCCGGAGCGCAGACCCGCGAGCGCCTCCGAGGAGCGACCCTTGTTCGCCTCGGTCTGCGCGATGGCCGCCTCGAAGCCGTCGGCCCCGTCCGCCTCGGCGGCGAGGTCGCGCCGGCGGGAAGCCCGCAGGATGACACCGGTGATGAGGAAGGTGACGAGAGCCGCAAGCGCGACCGACAGGAAGACGATCAGCAGATTGCCGATGCCGGGGCCGATGGCCGCCGCGCCGACCGCGATGATCGAGCCGGGTGCCGCCGGGAAGGCGAGCCCGCCGCCGAGGAGCATGTTGGTGGTGACGCCGGTCGCGCCGCCCGCGATGAGAGCGAGGATCGTCATCGGCTTCGCCAGCGCGTACGGGAAGTAGATCTCGTGAATGCCGCCGAAGAACTGGATGATGATCGCGCCGGGCGCCGAGGCCTTCGCCTGCCCGACGCCGAAGAACGTGAAGGCGAGCAGGAGTCCGAGGCCGGGGCCGGGGTTGGCCTCGATGAGGAAGAGGATCGACTTGCCCGCCGCGGTCGCCTGCTCGATGCCGAGCGGGGTGAACACGCCGTGGTTGATCGCGTTGTTGAGGAACAGCACCTTGGCCGGCTCCACGATCACCGACAGCACCGGGAGGAGGTTCAGCGACACGAGCCAGTCCACGATGCCGCCGAGGACGGTCGAGATGCCGAGCATCACCGGTCCGAACGCGAAGAAACCGACGATCGCGAGGATCATGCCGAGGATGCCGGCGGAGAAGTTGTTCACGAGCATTTCGAAGCCGGGCTTGATCTTGCCGTCCCACAGCTTGTCCATCTGCTTCGTGATCCACGCGGCCAGCGGCCCCATGATCATGGCGCCGAGGAACATCGGGATGTCCGTGCCGACGATGACGCCCATCGTGGCGATGGTCGCCACGACACCACCGCGGGTGTCGTAGACCATGCGACCGCCCATGTTCGCGATGAGGAGGGGCAGGAGGTAGGTCACCATCGGGCCGACGAGGCCCACGTACGCGGCGAAGTTGCCGCTGTCTCCGGACGCGAGCGCCGTCATCGCACCCTGCCACCCGATGTCGGCGGCGTTGCCCCCGCCGCCGATGATCTCGGCGACGGGGGCCCAGTGCCATCCGAACGGGCTGTCCGCGCCGAAGAAGCCGGCGGGGATGAAGAGCATCGTGATGAAGCCCCACGCGATGAAGGCCGCGATGTTGGGCATGATCATGCCGGAGAGGAACGTGCCGAACCTCTGTACGCCGACCCGGGCGCGATTCATGCCCGTGTTCGTGGTGGCTGACGCCGTTGTCATTTTCTCTGTCTCCTTCGGGTGGACCGCGGCTACGCGGCGTTCTCTGCCGCAGCCTGCGCTGCGGATCGTGCAGATGCCGCGTCGTCGCCGGCGAGGGCTGCCGCGGCGATGCGCTCGGCATCCTCGCGGGTGTACTGCAGGAGCGACGCGCGGACGTCGGCGAGGGCCGTCGGCGCCATCGACAGCGTCGTCGCGCCGATCCCCACGAGGACGACGGCCAGCAGCGGGTCGGCAGCGGCTTCGCCGCAGATTCCGACGGGCTTGCCGTTGCGCTTGCCGCCGTCGGCGGTCGCCTGGATGAGGCGGAGCACGGCCGGATGCCACGGGTCCTGATAGGACGCGACCGAGCCGAGCAGGCGGTCAGCGGCCATCGTGTACTGCGTGAGGTCGTTCGTGCCGATCGAGGCGAAGTCGGCCTCGGCGAGCACGCGGTCGGCCATGAGCGCGGCGGAGGGCACCTCGACCATCACGCCGGCGGTCTTGATGCCGTAGTCCTTCGCGAGGGCGACGAAGTACTCCGTCTCCTCCACCGTCGACACCATCGGTGCCATGACCCAGAGGTCGGCCTCGGTCGCCTTGTCGGCGTTCGCGAGGGCCGTGAGCTGCTCGCGCAGGATGTCCTCGCTGGCGCGCAGCGCGCGCAGCCCGCGGAGGCCGAGCGCGGGGTTGTCCTCGTGGGCGTCGTTGAGGAAGGCGAGCGGCTTGT
>QFPD01000318.1 GCA_003248845.1 Microbacterium sp.
GCCCCTGTCGATCGATGAGGCCTTCCTCGACGTGTCCGGCGCACGGCGCCTGTGGGGTTCGCCCGGCCGGATCGCGCGGATGCTGCGTGAGCGTGTCCACGCGGAGACGGGCCTCATCTGCAGCGTCGGCGTCGCCGCGACCAAGCACGTCGCGAAGATCGCCTCGACGCTGTCGAAACCCGACGGACTCCTGATCGTGAACGAAGCCGAGACGCGCGCATTTCTCGCCGGGCTCCCCGTCCGCGCGCTCTGGGGGATCGGTCCGAAGGCCGCCGAGGCCCTCGAAAGCCGCGGCATCCACCTCGTCGCCGACATCCTCACGGCCCCCCGCCCGGTGATCGAACGCGCGCTCGGACGCGCGGGCGGCGCCCGCATCTGGCAACTCGCGCAGGGTATCGACCCCCGCGATGTCGAGACGGAGCGGAGCGAGAAGAGCATCGGGCACGAAGAGACCTTCCTCCAGGACATCTCGGACCGCGGTGCGCTCCGCAGTGAGCTGCGCCGCCTCGCCGACCGCGTCGCCGCGCGGCTGCGCACCGGCGGCTGGGAGGCGTCGGGCATCGCACTGAAGCTCCGCTACGCCGACTTCACGACGCTGTCTCGGTCGACGACTCTCGCGGAGCCGACGGATGTCGGTCAGCGCATCGGTGAGACGGCGATCACGCTCTTCGACGTCCTGGACCTCGCGCAGCCCGTGCGCCTCATCGGGGTGCGTGCCGAGCGTCTGCAGCCGAGTGGGGTCGCGATGCTCGCCCTGTGGGACGACGACGCGGATTGGCGCCGAGTCGACGCCGCGCTCGACGACGCCCGCGAGCGGTTCGGAGGAGGCGCCGTTACACGGGCGAGCGTGCTCGGGCCTCGCCGTGACACGGGCGCGCTGCCGACAAACCCGCGCCTGCCGCGGCTGCCGAGCGACGGCCCGCCGTCGCGGTAACCCGGCGCACCGGCTACGGTGGAGCCATGCCCAATCTCGCACTCGAACTCGGCAAGCAGACCGCATCGCTCGGCGTCACGAGCGTGTACGGAGAGCAGCAGGACGTCGACGGCGTGCGGCTCGTTCCCGTCGCGCTGACATGGTCGGGGTTCGGCGCTGGCGAAGACCCCACCGGTGGCAGCGGCGGAGGAGGCGGCGGCGTCGCGATTCCCGTCGGCGCATACATCCGCACGGGCGACGGGGTGCGGTTCGAGCCGAACCTGGTGTCGCTACTGGCGGTCGGGATTCCGTTCGTGTGGGTCGCCGGTCGCGCGCTGAGTCGCGTCATCCGTGCCCTCAAGCGCTGACGGGTTCGACGCGGCACTCGAGCGCGCCGCAGCGGCGGTGCTGGATGCTGGGAGCCGCCTCGATTCCTCGACACCTGCCATCGTTTTGATCGATGGACGGTCAGGCGCCGGAAAGTCGACGCTCGCCACGCAGCTACGCGATCGGTGGCCGGGCGAGGTCCAGCTCGTTGCTCTCGACGACATCTACCCCGGCTGGGACGGCCTTGGTGCGGGGGCGGATATGCTCGCGACCGCCATCCTCGATCCGCTTGCCGCCGGCCGCGAGGCGCACTGGCGTCGATGGGACTGGGCGGCCGACGCGCCGGGTGCGCTGATGACGACACGGCCGGACCTGCCTCTGATCGCCGAAGGGTGCGGCGCGATCACAGCGGCATCCGCGGCCCTCGCGCCGATCCGGGTGTGGCTGGAGTCTCCGCGGGACGCGCGAAAGGCGCGGGCGCTTGCCCGCGACGGCGAGGCCTACCGTCCCCACTGGGAGCGTTGGGCGGCGCAGGAGGTACGACACCTCGCCGATGATGACCCGACGGCGCACGCGACGATCGTCGTCGACGTTCCCTGAGCGGGGCCGCGTCAGCTCTCGATCGCTTCGAGCAGTCCCTCGAGTCGGAAGCCCAGCCAGTTGTAGACGCCGAACCGGGGGTGGTGGAGGTCGGCGGTGTCGTCCTCGATGCCGAGGCGGGTCGCAAGCACGAGCCGGACTGCCGTCAGCGTGCGGAGCCACGCCGACACCTCGTCGTCGTCGAGGCGTAACTGCCGCATCTCAGTGCTTTCGGCGTCCGCGAGCATCGCGAGGTCGACGGCGACGCCGGCGCGTGCAAGAGAGGCGGCGACGAGATCGGCATCGGTGCGGCGCCGCTGGAGCAGATCGGCCTCGGTGTAGCGGCGGAACTCCGCCGCCGCCTCGGCGTCGCCGCGGTAGGCGTCAGGTACCAGACGCGCGACCGCAGCGTCGTCCCCGACTCCCGTGTCCGCGGCATCCGCCAAGACGTCAAGGAATTGCGACACGAGATCGGAGAGGTGCGCGCCCTCGAGCACCGAGAGCTCCATCGTGAACATGGTCACGCTCCGCCCTCCCGGACGGTCGCCCACAAGCCGTAGTCATGCATGGCCTGCACATGCAGCTCCATCTGCTCGCGAGCCCCCTCGGCCACCACGGCGTGGCCGTCGTGGTGAACGGCGAGCATCAGCCGCTCCGCGCGCTCGCGCGAGAACCCGAAGTAGGTGCGGAACACGTGACTCACGTAGCTCATGAGGTTCACCGGATCGTTCCAGACGACCGTCTGCCACGGCCCGGACGTCGCCGCGGCCGCGCACAGCGCCACGTCGTCAAGCGGGAGAGTGGATGCCAC
>QFPD01000319.1 GCA_003248845.1 Microbacterium sp.
CGCGGAGGCCGACCAGGTCGTGGCGCGGTTCGAGGCGAACGCGCTGGGCGCACCCGCACCCGTCACACCGCCGCCGTCACTCCGCCCCGCCGTCTCGGCGGCATCGGCTGAGCGCGAAGAAGCCGCGATGCCGTCGTCCGCTCGGCGACTCGCCGGGCTCTGGACGCGGGAGTTCCGCGTGCGCACGGCTGCGCTCTGGGTCGTCTGGTTCTGCGTCAACTTCGCGTACTACGGCGCCTTCATCTGGATCCCGTCGATCCTCTTCGCGCAGGGGTACGACCTCGTGAAATCCTTCGGCTTCACGCTTGTCATCACGCTCGCGCAGTTGCCCGGATACGCCGTCGCAGCGTGGCTCATCGAGGTGTGGGGACGCCGAACGACGCTCTCGGCGTTCCTCGCAGGGGCGACGGTGTCCGCTGTGCTCTTCGGCACGGCGGCAGGGGAGGGCGCGATCATCGGCGCCGGCATGGCGCTCTCGTTCTTCACGCTCGGTGCGTGGGGCGCGCTCTACGCCGTGACCCCCGAGAACTATCCGACCTCCATGCGCGCGACGGGGGCCGGGTGGGCCGCGGGTGTCGGACGCATCGCCTCGATCATCGCCCCCCTCACCGTGCCGGGTCTGCTCGCGCTCGGTGGAACCCCGCTGCTGTTCGCGGTGTTCGCCGTGTTCTTCCTCGTTGCGGCGGGAGCGGTGTGGGGTCTCGCCGACCCGCGCGGGGCGGCGCTCGACGAGCGGTGACGACGTGACCGTCGACGCATGGCGCGGCGCGTAGGCTCGACAGGTGGCATCCATTCGCTTCGTCGCCATCGGCGACTCGTTCACCGAGGGAGTCGGCGACGAACTCCCCGACGGCACCGTCCGCGGCTGGGCCGATCTCGCCGCCCAGGGCTGGGCGGCCTCGCGCGGAGAGGCGATCGACTACGCCAACCTCGCGATCCGCGGGAAGCTCGTCTGGCCGATCGTCGAGCAGCAGCTGGAGCGCGCGCTCGCCCTCCGGCCGACGCACCTGTCCTTCAACGGTGGCGGCAACGACATGCTGCGCCCACGAACGTCGATCGCTCACATCGCGGACGCGTTCAGCCAAGTGCTGCGCCGGTGCGACGAGGAGGGCGTGCGCCTCATCCTTCTCTCCGGCGCGAACCCGGCGGCGCAGCTGCCGCTGAGCCGCGTCATCCAGCGCCGCGGCGATCTCATGTCGGCGGCCGTCGTGGCACGAATGGGAACGCGACGGGATGTCGTCCAGGCGCTGAACTGGCCGGATGCCGAACTGTCGGACCCATCGTTCTGGTCGGAGGACCGCCTGCACATGAACAGTCGTGGCCATCATCGGGTGGCCGCGCGGGTGCTGACGGCGCTCGGGGAACGCGTTCCCAACGGGTGGTGGTCGCTTCCGCCGCTTCCCGACGCCGTCCGTCTCGCGCAACGCGACTACGTCCGCGAGCATCTCGGACCGTGGGTGCGCCGCCGACTCACGGGCACATCTTCCGGCGACGGGCGGCAGCCCAAGTTCGGCGGCGAGTGGACCGAGGTCCTGCCCGGCTGAGCTCTGCCACGCTGGCGGCCGCACTGTCAACCCCTTCGCCGAGACCCGAATCCGCCGGCATCATGGTGCGGTACCCCCCCGGGCCATCCATAAGGAGCGTTCTCATGAGCATCGGAGCAGGCATCGCCCTCTTCGTGATCGGCGCGATTCTCGTTTTCGCCGTCAATGTCGACACCACGCAGTTCATCGATCTCGATCTGATCGGCTACATCCTGATGGGCGCGGGAGTGCTGGTCTTCCTCTTGGGGCTGGTGTTCGCCTTCCGTCGCCGCTCCACGGCGCAGGTCACCCGGACGGTCGACCCGGTCGCGGGGGAGCGCGTCACCCGCACCGAGTCCCGTACCTCCGGCGACGCCGAGGTCTGACGCAGGACTCCTTCTCAGCGGGAGCGGCGCGGCGTGTCGATCCCGAGCAGGACGCGGGTCTTGCGGCGCTCGATGACGATGAACGCCCACCCCAGCGCCCACAGCGGGAACTGGGTGAGGAACGCGAGGCGGAACGCGTCGAGGCGATAGGTGTCGGGTGTGCCCGCGCCTTGCAGATCGAGCGCGAGCCCGATCGCGAAGATCGCGACGAGGGCAGCGAGGAAGCCTCCGACGTTCGTGATGCCGGTCGCGGTCGAGAGGCGATGCGCCGGGTTGTGCGTGCGGGCGTGGTCGAACGCGATCATCGACGCCGGGCCACCCATTGCGAGCGCGAAGGCGAGCACGTAGAGCAGCCACAGCGGAGCGGGGCCCGGCCAGAGCAGAACGGCCGTCCACCCCACGGCCTGCGTGGCGACCGCCGGGAGTACGAGTGCGCGGGATCGGCGATGCGGGATGCGTCGTGATAGGTCGCCCATGATGGGCCCGAGGGCCATGCCGATGAGGACGTACACCGACAGCACGCCGGCCGCTTGCGTCTTCGTGAGTCCCTCCCCGGCCGTGAGGAAAGGCATGCCCCAGAGGAGCACGAACGCGGTCCCTGCGAAGGGAGTCGTGAAGTGCGACCAGAATGCGAGACGGGTGCCGGGATGCGCCCACGCCGCGCGGATGCCGACCCCCGTGTCCATCGCGGAACGGACGACGCGGATCGCGC
>QFPD01000047.1 GCA_003248845.1 Microbacterium sp.
GACGACCGCGTCGAGCGACACGTAGTGCGACCCGTCACCGCGCAGCGCCAGGCGCGCGGCCGTCACGGCCGTCGACGCGGCGATCGCGTTTCGCTCGATGCACGGGATCTGCACGAGACCGCCGACCGGGTCGCATGTGAGACCGAGGTGATGCTCCATCGCGATCTCGGCGGCGTTCTCGATCTGCCGGTTCGTCCCGCCCATGACGGCCGTGAGCCCTCCCGCGGCCATCGCGCACGCCGAACCGACCTCCGCCTGGCATCCGCCTTCGGCGCCGGAGATCGACGCGTTCGCCTTGAACAGCGACCCGAGCGCCGTCGCGGTGAGGAGGTAGCGCCGGATGCCGCGGCGGCGGTTCGCCTCCGCCAAGGCCGCCTCGTCCCCATGATCGGGCGTCTCGAGTGCGCCGAGCGCTCCGGCGCCGTCCGGCGGGTGCAGGCCGAGCAGCGCCGACCCGACGAGCTCGCCGTAAGGCGTCACCGCGGTCGACGAGCCGAGCCCTGAATCGGCGAGGAAGCGCCACCAGTACATCGCGACGGCCGGGACGATGCCCGCGGCCCCGTTGGTCGGAGCGGTCACGACCCGCCCGCCCGCGGCGTTCTCCTCATTGACGGCGAGGGCGAACGCGCCCAGCCATTCCCCGGGGAGCTCGCGCCCGGTTCCCGCCTCCGCCGCTTCCAGCTGTTCGCGGATCGCGCTCGCACGACGCTTCACACGCAGGATGCCGGGGAGCACGCCTCCGGTGTGGTCCGAGTGGAGCCCCGCGTCGACGCACGCCGTCATGGCATCCCAAATGGCGTCGAGCCCCGCGGCGACCTCCTCTTCGGGACGCAGCGCCTCTTCGTTGCGGCGGGCGGCCTCGGCGATCGTGAGACCCCGCTCGTCGCACAGCGCGAGGAGGTCGGCGGCGGTGGAGAACTGCAGGGGGAACGGCGTGGAGGCCACCTCGATGTCGGCGCCTTCGCGGCGGATGAATCCGCCGCCGATCGAGTAGTAGGTGTCTTCGGCGAGGACGGCACCCGCGGCATCCCAGGCCTGCAACGTCATCGCGTTCGGGTGACCGGGCAGGCGCGTGCGCGGCTCGAAAGCGATGTCGGCGCGGGCGAACGGAACGGGCGTCTCGCCGCCCACGACGAGCGGCGCTCCATCGCTCCATTCGGTCCAGGCGCCGCGGACGACATCGGGATCGACGGTTTCGGGCTCGTGGCCCTGCAGGCCGGCGACGACCGCGTCGGGCGTGCCGTGACCGATCCCGGTGGCTCCGAGCGAGCCGTACAACGCGCACGTCACGCGCGCGAGACCCGGGAGCGCATGGATGCGCGCCGCGAAGTCCCGCCCGGCCCGCAGAGGGCCGACCGTGTGTGAGCTCGAGGGTCCCACTCCGATGGAGAACAGCTCGAACGCCGAAACGTACGCACTCATCCTTCGAGCCTACGCCGGGCCGCCGCGCGATGGCACGCTCGCGCAGCCTGCGCCGTAGGCTGATCCGCATGGGGACTGACCTACCGTGACCGCGCTCACGACACTCGCATCCGACCGCACGGCGGCCCTCGACGCCGCGGAGGCGGCGGGGCGCGTCGACGACGCGTTCCGGGGTCGCTTCGACGCGCAGTTCCCGCGTCTGCACGGCCTCTTCACGCGGCTCTACGGCGATCGTTCTGACGGGCAGGAGCAGCTCGCCGCGACGGTGGCCGCGGCATCCGTCTCGTGGAACGCACGGCCGCTGGAGCTCAAGGTGCGCGACGCGCAGCGCGAAGCGGATGCCGGCTGGTTCCAGTCCGAGCGCATGCTCGGCGGCGTCGCCTATGTGGATCGATTCGCCGGCAACCTCGCCGGCATCCGCGACCAGATCCCGTACTTCCGCGAGCTCGGCTTGACCTATCTGCACCTCATGCCGCTGTTCGACGCCCCCGACGGCGGTTACGCCGTGTCGAGCTATCGGAAGGTCAATCCGAGCCTCGGGACGATGGAGGAGCTCACCGATCTCGCCGCAGACCTCCGCACGGCCGGGATCTCGCTCGTCGTCGACTTCATCTTCAATCACACGAGCAATGAGCACGAGTGGGCGAAGAAGGCTGTCGCGGGCGACCCCGAGTACGCCGACTTCTACCTGATCTTCGACGACCGCGAGATGCCCGACGCGTACGAGCGGACGACGCGCGAGATCTTCCCCGACGACCACCGCGGGTCGTTCGTGCAGCTCGACGACGGTCGTTGGATCTGGTCGACGTTTTACCACTACCAGTGGGACCTCAACTACGCGAACCCCGCGGTCTTCCGCGCGATGGCGGGCGAGATGCTGTTCCTCGCGAACCGGGGCGTCGAAGTGCTGCGGATGGATGCCGTGGCCTTCATCTGGAAGCGCCTGGGGACCTCGTGCGAGTCGCTCCCCGAAGCGCACCTGCTGCTGCAGGCGTTCAACGCCGTGCTCGCCATGGCGGCGCCCGGCATGGTGTTCAAGTCGGAGGCGATCGTGCACCCCGACGAGGTCGTCACCTACATCTCGCCCGAGGAATGCCAGCTGTCGTACAACCCGCTGCAGATGGCGCTCACGTGGGAGGCGCTCGCGACGCGCGACGGGCGGCTCCTGCAGGACGCCCTCGAGGAGCGCCACGCCCTGCCCGCCGGCACGGCGTGGGTCAACTACGTGCGCAGCCACGACGACATCGGGTGGACCTTCGCCGACGAGGATGCGGCGCGCTACGGCATCGACGGCTACGCGCACCGGCAGTTCCTCAACCGCTTCTACACAGGGCGGCACGACGGCACGTTCGCGCGCGGCGTCGCTTTCCAAGAGAATCCGACCACCGGCGACGCGCGTGTCACGGGGACGACGGCGTCGCTCGCCGGAATCGAAGCGGGCGACGCGGGCGGCGAGGACCGCGTGGTGCTCGCTCACGCGTTGGCGCTGTCGACCGGCGGCATCCCGCTCCTGTACTTGGGCGACGAGGTCGCCCAGCTCAACGACTACTCCTATCGTGACGACCCGGTGCGCCGGGGCGACAGCCGCTGGGTCCACCGCGGCAATCGGCCGCGCGATCGATACGCCGAGCGGACCGACGAGAACACCCCCGCCGGGCGCGTCTTCCGCCGGCTGACGAAGCTCATCGCCGTGCGGCAGCAGGCGAGCGAGTTTGCGGGCGGCGAGCTCATCGGGTTCCGCACGCCGCACCCCTCGGTCATCGGCTACCAGCGGCCGGGCGCGCAGACGCGCGTGCTGGCGCTCGCCAACGTCGGGGATGCCGAGGTGGAGATCGATCCGCTGACGCTGTCGGGCTTCGCCCGCGACGCGTACGACCTCGTCCACGACGCGGAGCTCGACCTCGACGAGGGGCTCACCCTCCCGCCGCACGGCTTCGTCTGGGTGCGGGTCACTCCGCTCTGATCAGGCCGGCGCGCGTAGCCGGGCGGGCTCCCAGCAGATGCCGGCGGACGATTCGTCTGGCGTTGGCCGCCGCGGCGGATGATCGTCCGAGGTCGGCGGCTCCTCTTGATCCGATTCGACCCGGCGTATTGAATGGCCGACGACAGCCGCGCGGCGCTCCCGCCGCACGGCGACCCAGAGCCATGACAGGAAGTGATCCCCGTGGGAACCACCGTCTTCGAAAGAAGCGCACCCTCGGCATCCGTCGTCGACCACAGTCTCGACCAGACCCGCGAGGGCGTCTTCTGGATCGACGATCTGCCCGCAGCGCTCCGCCCCGACCGGCCGCCGCTGCGCGGAACGGTGCGCGCCGACCTCGTCGTCGTGGGCGCGGGGTACACGGGGCTGTGGACGGCCCTGCTCGCGAAGCTCCGCGATCCGCACAGACGCATCGTGATCGTCGAGGCGCAGCGGGTGGGCTGGGCGGCGTCCGGCCGCAACGGCGGCTTCTGCGAGGCGAGCCTCACGCACGGGCACGAGAACGGCGCGAGCCGGTGGCCGAAAGAGATCGACACGCTCGAGCGACTCGGGCGGCAGAACCTCGACGAGATCGAGCGGACGGTCGCCGACCTCGGCCTGGACGTGCAGTTCGAGCGGACGGGAGAACTCGCCCCCGCGATCGAGGAGCACCAGCTCGCGTGGCTCGACGACTGGCGCGCCGAAGCGGCCGACGACCCCGATGTCGTCTATCTCGACGAGGCGGCGGTGCGCGCCTCGGTGAACTCGCCGACCTACCTCGCGGCGATCTGGGAGAAGCGGTCGAGCGCGCTCGTGCACCCCGCGCGGCTCGCCGCAGAGCTCGCGCGGGCCTGCGAGGAGCGCGGCGTCGAGATCTTCGAGCGCTCGCACGTGACGTCGCTCGATTCGTCGTCCGCCGGCGTGACGGTGATCACGTCGGGTGGGTGGGTGCGCGCGGCACAGGCGGTGCTCGCGACGAACGTCTTCCCGTCCCTGCTGGCGCGCAACAAGCTGATGACGGTGCCGGTCTACGACTACGCGCTCATGACCGAGCCGCTCACCTCGGAGCAGTGGGATGCCATCGGGTGGCGCGATCGCCAGGGCATCGGCGATATGGCGAATCAGTTCCACTACTACCGGCCGACGCAGGACGGGCGGATCCTCTTCGGAGGCTACGACGCGCTGTACCACTACGGGCGCCGCGTCGACCCACGGTACGAGCACCGCCCCGACGTGTGGCGAAAGCTCGCCTCCCACTTCTTCACGACGTTCCCGCAGCTGGAGGGGCTGCGCTTCTCGCACGAATGGGCGGGAGCGATCGATTCGTCGACTCAGTTCACAGCGTTCTTCGGCACGGCGCGCGGAGGCCGCGTGGCCTACGCCGCCGGCTTCACTGGGCTCGGAGTGGGGTCGACGCGGTTCGCGGGCGAGGTGATGCTCGACCTCCTGGCAGGTGAAGACACCGAGCGCACGCGACTGGAGATGGTGCGGAAGCGCCCGCTGCCGTTCCCGCCCGAACCGGCGGCGGCGGTGGGGATCAATCTGACGCGATGGTCGATGAACCGCGCCGATCACAACGAGGGCAAGCGGAATCTGCTGCTGAAGACCCTCGACGCGCTCGGGCTCGGGTTCGACTCGTGAGCGGCTCTGACCTGGGCGAACTGGAAGCCGGCGTCGTCGTCTCCGCTCTCACCGTGCCCGTGCCGCTCGCCGCGGTCCCTGCGGAACAGATCGTCTCGGGCTCGCCGTCGACAGGCGCGGTCGACCTCGACGAGGACATGGGCATCGGCGTCTGGGAGATGACCGTCGGCGCGATGCGCGACACCGAGATCGACGAGGTCTTCGTCGTGATCGCCGGCGATGCGACGGTGGAGTTCGTCTCGCCCGCACTGGACGCCGTCGAACTCGCGCCGGGCGCGGTGGTGCGACTGAGCGCCGGCATGCAGACCGTCTGGACGGTGCGCGAAACGCTGCGCAAGATCTACCTGGCGTAGCGGCAGACTCGGGTCAGCCCTTGGCGGTGACCTCGACCTCGAACTCCACCTTCTGTCCCGTCGAGCTGTTCGTGAGGGTCACGGCGGAGTCTCCCTCCGACAGCGCCGTGAGACCGGGGTTGAAGCTGGCTGAGGCATCCTTCTTGCCGGGCGTGAACGACACCACCTCGGGATCGTCGATGTCCGCCGTCCAGTCGGTGAAGGTCTCGTCGTCGCCGACGAGGTCGACTGCGCCGCCCACGGGCACCGTGACGGTCGTGCCGTCGATCTCCGTGAGATCCGCGATGACAGGAGCGGGCAGCTGCGCCGACGCGCTCGTCGTCGCCGGCGTCGAGCTCGCACCCGAGCAGCCGGCGAGCGCGACGAGAAGAGCGAGGGATGCCGCGGCGAGGGCCGTGCGGACAGGGCGAGGTGCAGTCATGTGGGTTCCTCCGGTCTGCGCCGACGCGCGTCAGGGGCACCCTATCGCCCGACCGGGGCACCCGACAGTCCGTCTTGCGGAGCCCGGAGAACCCCTCAGATCGTCGCCCGTGATCCGCCACGTGGGAACGCAGAATCGTTTCGGACCGCGATGGAGAGGACCTCGGGATGACCCGCAAGAAGCTGCGCACCATGACGCTCGTCCGCCCGCTGAGGCCCGTCATGCCCGCACGGCGGACCGCCGCACGAGCAGGGCGAAGTGCAGCGCGGTGAGGACCTCGCCGTCGTCGAGGTCGACTCCCAGCAGATCCTGGATGAGCGCGATGCGCTGATAGAACACCGATCGCGACAGGTGCGACGCGGACGCGGCAGCCGTGCGGTTGCCCGGGTGCGCGAGCATCGCGCCCAGCACGTCGAGGAGGTCGCCGCCTCGGTGCAGGTCGTACTCGATGAGCGGTGTGAGCATCCGCTCGCCGTGCTCCAGCGCCCGGTGGTCGTCGCGCAGGCTCGCGACGAGGCGCGCGAGGGGTCGGTCGTCGCTGCGCCGGATCTCCAGCGTGCCGCCGGTCACCCCACCCTCACCCGCGGGCAGACCGCCACGCAGCCCGCGCCCGCTCGGCGACCGCGACAGATCGATGGCCTCGCCGAGCGACGCGAGGCCGCCCTCGAGGTCGTTCGCCACCGGTCCGACCGAGACGACGAGGCGCGCGGGTGCGCCCGGCGGCAGCGGCAGCTCCCGCACGAATCTCGTGACGAGCGCGTCGTCGACGGCGAGGCGCGGAGGCAGGGAGAGCAGCAGGCGGATGCCGTCGCGCCCCTCCGCTCCGGGGGCCGGCCGTCCCGACGACAGCGCACGACCGCCGAGTGCCTGCGCCGCGGCATCCACCCCGCCGACGATCGCCTCGGCGATCGCGCTTCCTCCTCCGGCGAGCACGAGACCGACGAGGCACGCGCCATCGACGGGAACGCCGGATGCCTCGACACGCGCCGTCGCGGCGCCGAACGCGCCGAAGCGGCCCGACAGCAGGTCCTCGAGCAGCGCGCGGCGCCCGATCCGGGCCCACTCCTCGCCGGCGCCGTCGGTGAGCCGCCCGAGCGCGAGCGCGATCGCGCCCTGTTCGAGGACGCCGACGCGTCCCGCGGGGTGCGGCGGCCCGGGCAGCGCGACCAGGTGTCCCCAGCGCGTGCCGCGCGCCTCCACCGGGACGATGAGCCAGCCGTCGGCGTCATCCGCACCCGTATCCGCGTCCGCGCGCGCGGCCGCACCTGCGCGATGCGCGGCACGCGAGCGCGCCTCCCAGCCGGTGAGAAGCTCGCGCTCCCGCGCGGGCGGCACGCTGCCGACGACGACTTCGTGTGCGAGATTCTCGAGGATCACCGGCGCCCCGAGCGTCGCCGCGAGCTGGTGCACGATGAAGTCGGAGGGTGATCCGCGCAGTGCGAGCGCGGTGAAGCGTGAGCGCACCTCGTCGCGAGCCTGCAACGCCGCCGACTGATCGGCGATGATGCGCCGGTGCACGGCCTCGGTCAGCTGGACGAACTTCACCTCGTTGTGCAGGGCGACGAGGGCCAACCCCTGCGCGCGCGCCGCCTCGACGACGACGGCGGGGACGTAGCGGTAGTGCGTACCGAGCTCGAGCACGAGGCACGCGAGTCCCGCGGCGGCCAGGCGCCCGATGAACGCGCTCAGCTCGGCGGGGTCGGCCGGCCATCCCTGTCCGGTGGACAGCAGCAGCTCTCCGCCGTCGAGGAGCCGCGCGACACCCGCGCTGTCGGACACATGCACCCAGCGCACGCGCGCCTGCAGTGCCGCGTCATCGGCGAGGATCTCCGGACGCCCCGCCGCGAACACGTCCAAGGCGAGCACTTCCCGCACGGTGGGCAGACTCTCCGGCGGCGCGCTCGGACGGATTGTCCGATCGTTGGGTTCTTCGCGACGCTCAGGCATCCGTGATCACGTTCTCTCGCTGTCAGACTGGATGCTGACAACGATAGACCACGCCGGTCGGACTGTCCGGAGCCACGGCTCCACCGGCTCGCCACCCTCGAGGGAGACCCATGACCCCCGTCATCGCGCACTGGATCGACGGCGCCGACGTCGCGTCGCACAGCGGACGTACCGCCCCCGTCTACAACCCGGCCACGGGCGCCGTCACCGCTGAGGTGGCTCTCGCCGATCAGGCGGAGATCGACGCGGCGATCGCCTCCGCAGTGCGCGGGTTCCAGACGTGGAGCGCCTTCTCGGTCGCGAAGCGGCAGCAGGTCCTCTTCGCCTTCCGCGAGCTGCTCAACGCCCGCAAGGGTGAGCTGGCGGCGCTCATCACCGCGGAGCACGGCAAGGTGCTCTCCGACGCCATGGGCGAGATCGCCCGCGGGCAGGAGGTCGTGGAGCTCGCGACGGGCTTTCCGCACCTCATCAAAGGGGCCTACTCGGAGAACGCGTCGAGCGGCATCGACGTCTACTCGCTCAAGCAGCCGCTCGGAGTCGTCGGCATCATCTCGCCGTTCAACTTCCCGGCGATGGTGCCCATGTGGTTCTTCCCGATCGCTCTGGCCGCGGGGAACGCGGTCGTGCTGAAGCCGAGCGAGAAGGACCCCTCGGCCGCGCTCTGGATGGCCCGGCTGTGGCAGGAGGCGGGCCTTCCCGACGGAGCGTTCACGGTGCTGCAGGGCGACAAACTCGCCGTCGACGGGCTGCTCGAAAGCCCTGACGTGCAGTCGATCTCGTTCGTCGGATCGACGCCGATCGCGCAGTACATCTACGAGACGGCGTCTCGGCACGGCAAGCGCGTGCAGGCGCTCGGCGGCGCGAAGAATCACATGCTGGTGCTCCCCGACGCAGATCTCGATCTCGTCGCCGACCAGGCCGTGAGCGCCGGGTACGGTGCCGCCGGCGAGCGCTGCATGGCGATCTCGGTCGTTCTCGCCGTCTACCCTGTCGCCGACGCCCTCGTCGACAAGATCGCCGAGCGCATCGCGACCCTGAAGATCGGCAACGGCGCGGATGCCGCCGAGCCCGACATGGGCCCGCTGATCACGGGCATCCACCGCGACAAGGTCTCCTCCTACGTCGACATCGCCGAGGCGGACGGTGCGCGCGTCGTCGTCGACGGACGCGACTTCACCGTCGAGGGCGCCGAGGACGGGTTCTTCTTCGGCCCGACGCTCCTCGACCACGTGCCGACGAGCAGCCGCGCGTACACGGAGGAGATCTTCGGTCCCGTCCTCTCCGTCGTCCGCGTCGCGAGCTACGACGAGGGCGTGGCCCTCATCAACTCGGGGCAGTTCGGCAACGGAACCGCGATCTTCACAAACGATGGCGGCGCGGCGCGGCGCTTCCAGAACGAGGTTCAGGTCGGCATGATCGGCATCAACGTGCCGATCCCCGTTCCGGTCGCGTACCACTCGTTCGGCGGGTGGAAGCAGTCGCTCTTCGGGGATGCCAAGGCGTACGGCGTGCACGGGTTCGACTTCTTCACGCGCGAGAAGGCGGTCACAGCCCGCTGGATCGACCCGGCCGCGCGCGCCGACGGGGCATCCGCCGGCATCAACCTCGGCTTCCCCCAGAACCACTGATTGGACCGCTCATGACCGACTCGTCGATCGACCTCGAAGCGAACGCCCGCGTGCGCGCGGACGACCGCGGCCACGTCTTCCACTCCTGGAGCGCACAGGCTCTCATCGACCCGCACCCCGTCGCCGGCGGCGAGGGCGCGAGCTTCTGGGACTATGAGGGGAACACGTTCCTCGACTTCTCCAGCCAGCTCGTCAACCTCAACCTCGGCCATCAGCACCGCGATCTCGTCGCGGCGATCCAGGAGCAGGCGGGCCGGCTCGCGACGATCCAGCCATCGATGGCGAACGACGTGCGCGGAGAGCTCGCGCGGCGCATCTCGGA
>QFPD01000320.1 GCA_003248845.1 Microbacterium sp.
CCGAGAGGGCGGGCGTCGGCTCGGCCGTGTCCGACGTCATGCGTGACACCGCGTCATCCATGGGTGGTCTCCTCCATCAGTTCCGCCGCTGCGGCACGCAGACGCGAGCGGGCGAGCTTCTCGATCGTCGATCGCGGGAGCGCCTCGACGAACGCGACACGTACGGGGACTTTGTAGCCCGCGAGCTCCGCGCGCGCATGCGCGATCACCTCGTCCTCGCCGAGCGCGGCGCCGTCGGCGCGCACGACGAAGGCGACGCCGCGCTCACCCCAGACCTCATCGGGCACGCCGACGACGGCGACTTCTGCGATCGCGGGGTGCAGCGCGAGCGCGCGCTCCACCTCGGCGGGCGCGACGTTCTCGCCGCCGGAGATGAAGATGTCCTTCAGCCGGTCCACGATCCGGTAGACGCCGCCGCGGTCACGATGCACGATGTCGCCCGTCCGCAGCCATTCCCCCGCGAACACCCGGGCGGTGGCTGCGTCGTCGTTCAGGTAGCCGGCGAAGACGCTCGGGCCGCGTACCCACAGCTCGCCGGTCGCCTCGCCGTCGAGGACGAGTCCCGTCTCGGGGTCGGCCACGCAGACGTCCACGTGCGGATACGGTCGTCCCACGGCTCCCGCGTGGCGGCCGAGGTCGGATGCCGGCAGGCACAGCACGTTCGGCGCGGCCTCGGTGAGCCCGTACCCCTGGGTGAGCGGCACACCCGCCGCCGCCCATTGCGCCGCGAGATCCGCCGGGACCGTCGCTCCGCCGACGAGAGCCTGGCGCAGCGGCCCCGCCGCGATCTGCGCGAACGCCGGATCGTCGGCGAGAAGGCGGTACTGGGTCGGCACGCCCATCATCGCCGTGACCCCGCGCTCGGCGAGCAGCTGGAGGACGCGCCGCGGTTGGAAGGAGCGCTCGAGCACGACCGTCGCGCCGACCCACCACGCCAGGAGCGGCTGGCAGTTCCACGCCGCGACGTGGAACTGCGGGAGCATCGAGAGGACGACGTCGTCCCCCGTGAGCTGCTGGGCGCCCGCGAGCGCGAGATTGTTCCAGAAGCAGTTCGCGTGCGTCAGCACGACGCCCTTGGGCGCGGATTCGCTGCCCGAGGTGTAGATGACCAGGAGCGGGTCGTCGTCGCGGACGCCCCGCAGCGGGACCGCCGGTCCGAGGCGTGCGGGAACGGCGGCTTCGACCCCGGTCGTGCCGAGCGGTGCCACCGGGCACCGCTCGGCGACCCGTCGCAAGGCGTCGGCGGCCAGGCCCTCGTACTCGTCCTCGACGAGCACGAGGGCGGGGGCGGAGCCTGTCAGCACCTCGGCGAGTTCACGCGGAGCGAGCCGCCACGAAAGGGGCACGAACGCGACGCCGCTCTTCGCACAGGCGAAGAACGCCACGACGTGGTCGATCGAGTTGCCCGACACGGTCGCGATCCGGTCACCGGGACCGTAGCCCGCTCGCCGCAGTCCTGCGGCGAGCTCGCGGGAGCGGGTCTCGAGGTCGGCGTAGCCGATCCGCACACCGCGATCGTCGATCGCGGTGTGCGCGGGCACAGTCGCGGCGCGGTCGGTGAGCCATCGGCCGATCGTGTGCGCGCCGTCGATCAGCGCGGAGCCGTCCACCCCGGCATCCATCCCCGAAGTCATACGCGGGCCTCGACGGCGTCATCGACGACGTCGGTCGTGTCGTCGAGCTGGCGCAGTTGCGTGCGCGTGCGCTCCCCACGGCGCCGGCGCACCCACGCGTCGACCGTCCCCGCGATGCCGCCGGGCAGGAACATGACCACAAGAATGAACAGCACGCCGAGGAGGAACAGGGGCTCCGACAGCGGGATGTGCAGCCAGCCCGGGAGTGCGTCGATCCACTCCGAGCGGGCGAGCACCTTCAGTCGCTGATCGAGGATCGTGTAGAGCACGCCCCCCACGATGGCACCCCAACGGAACCCGACGCCACCGAGAACCACCATGACGAGCACCGTGATCGTGAGATCGGCGCCGACGCTCGAAGGCTGGGTGCCCGACTGCAGCAGCATGTAGGCGATGCCCGCCAGCGACGCGCAGAGCGCCGCGACGACGAAGACGATGAGCTTCGCCGAGTACGGCCGCAGGCCCAGCACCTGCACGCGCAGCTCGTTCTCGCGCGTCGCCTGCGCGAGGTGGCCGAGCCGCGAGCGGTCGACCCACAGGACGACGAGGTAGATCACGACGAGCGCCGCGAGGCAGACCCAGTAGAGGTTGCGGGTGTTGACGACGCCGACGAGCCAGTCGGGCACGAGCTCGACGGGCAAGCGCAGCCCCTCTTCGCCGCCCGTGACCTGCTGATTGCGGCGGACGAGCACCGACCCGGCCTGCGCGAATGCCAGAGTCACCATCGCGAACGGGATGCCGGAGACCCGCATCGCGACCGAGCCGGTGAACGCTGCGATCACGAGTCCGCCGAGGAGCGACAGCGGGATGCCGAGGGCGAGCGGCACCTGGAGGAGTTTCAGCACGAGCCCCAGCCCGTAGGCACCGGCACCGAAGTACAGCGCGTGGCCGAACGACAGCATGCCCGAGGTGCCGAGCAGGAGGCTGTAGGAGAGCGCCAGCGCTGCGTAGACCATGCACAGCGACAGGAGC
>QFPD01000321.1 GCA_003248845.1 Microbacterium sp.
GTTCACGCGGTCAGCCTACGCGTCGTCGCCGCGGTGATCGTCGCGCGGGTCACGCGACGAGTCGCGATACGTGTCGCCGCGCTCGCCATCGTGAGCGTGCGGGCCGCCACGCGGGCGCGGCGCGGTCGCGCGGGCCAGCGCCTCCGCGCCACGGGCGAGGACCGTCTGGGTCAGGTTCTGTGCGATCTCCTGAGCCGTGAGCACCCAGTCGGCGGGGCGAGGCGAGTCGGGGCCTGGTCCCGGAGGGGCGGACCCCGCCGCACGCGCCCGCCGCCAGGCTTCCGCCTCGGCCGCCTCGAACGTCTGGTGGAGGCGGGCGACGGCATCGCGATAGGCGCCGAACTGGGCGGGAGTGATGCGTGCAGTCGCCGTCGCCGGGCGCAGGGCGCGCGCGGTGCGGTGTTCGGAGAGGAACGCGGCGGTCTGCGGCACCCGGGCATCGCTCATCGCCGGGAACGCGAGCTGCCGCGCGGCATCCGTCTCGTACTCCATCCAGCGCGCGGTCACCGCGTCGTCGGCGGCCATGACGCGGGCGAGCGGAAGCTGTGCGGGGTCGGAGCTGCGGCCGAGTGCGGCGCGGTCGGCCGCGAGGGCCGCCCGTCGTGCGCGCAGGGTCGCGGCCGCGGCGCGGGCGGCACGCTGCGCGGCATCCAGTGCGCGACGCGCTGCGGCGACCTCGTCGGCTCCCGCGTATCCTGCGGTGCGTCCCGCCTGTGTGCGGGCGAGCTCGGCCCGCGCGACGTGCACGCCGTGGCGAGTTGCCTGCACCTCCTGCTGCGCTTGGCGCACCGCCTCGCGCGAGGCGTCGTACGCGAGCCGGCGCGCCTTGGCGCTCATGCGCCTGCCCCGCTGGCCGCGCAGCCCGAGCCAGCCGAGGGCGCCCGCACCGATCGCAGTCGGCCCGATCCACCAGAACTCGGCGAACGCCGCGAGGAACGGTTCCACCCCATCATGCTAACCAGCATGCCTGAACGCGGGCGGGGCAGTCGCCGCCGAGAAACCACACCGACCGCGAGAAACCAATCGTGCGGTGGTTTCTCGGCCGTCGCGTGGTTTCTCGCGCGCGTCAGCCGAAGATGAGCGCGAGCACCGTCGCGCCGCCGCCGACGAGGATGAGAGCCGCGATCACGACCCACGCGACGATCCGCGTGCGGCGGGTGCGCGCCTCGTTCATGCCCTGATACTCGTCCTGATCGGTCATGGTCCTCAGCATAGGGGTGTCGCCGGCGGATGCCGGGGAAGTGGTCGTCGAGCGGGCGGGTTCAGAGTCCGGGTTCGGCGATCACGGCGCCGAAGGCGTCCGGGAGTGTCGCCTGCGAGATCGCGCGGAGCTCCGGCACGGTGAGCGTGAAGACGTCCTGCACCTCGAGCGCCGGCTCGTCGCCGTCCGCGGCGGGGTCGGTCACGCCGATGCGGAGCACCGGGTACCCGCGACCCTCGCAGAGTCCGCGGAACTTCACGTCCTCCTCGCGCGGCACCGACACGATGACACGGCCCGTCGACTCGGAGAACAGGGCGGTCGCGGCATCCACGCCGTCGCGCTCCATGATCTCACGCAGCCACACGCGCGCACCGACACCGAAGCGCATCACGGCTTCGGCGAGGGCCTGCGCGAGGCCGCCGGACGACAGGTCGTGGGCGCTCGAGACGAGCTCCTGCTGGGATGCCGCCTGGATCAGCTCCGCGAGGCGGCGCTCGGCCGCGAGGTCGACCGCCGGGGGGCGGCCGCCGAGGTGGCCGTGGATCGTCCCGGCCCAGGCCGAGCCGGAGAGCTCGGTCGAGGTGACCCCGAGAAGGTAGATGTTCTCGCCGGCATCCTGCCAGCCCGACGGGATGCGGCGGGCGACGTCGTCGATGATGCCGAGGACACCCACAACGGGGGTCGGGAAGATCGGCACGTCGCCGGTCTGGTTGTAGAAGCTGACGTTGCCGCCGGTCACGGGGACGCCGAGCTCGAGGCACGCGTCGGCGAGGCCGTCGACGGCCTGCCCGAACTGCCACATGACCTCCGGGTTCTCCGGGCTGCCGAAGTTCAGGCAGTCGGTGACGGCGGTCGGCACGGCTCCCGTGACGGCGACGTTGCGGTAGGCCTCGGCGAGGGCGAGCTGTGCTCCGGCGTAGGGGTCGAGCTGGCAGTAGCGGCCGT
Organism: Microbacterium sp.; assembly: GCA_003248845.1. Lineage (GTDB taxonomy): Bacteria > Actinomycetota > Actinomycetes > Actinomycetales > Microbacteriaceae > Microbacterium. Next base: position 2,147 of record QFPD01000321.1, read on the forward strand.
TGCAGTCGGTCGCGATCGCAAAGCCGAGACCCGACTCCTCGTCGACGCGGATCATGCCCGCATCGTCAGGGAACGACAGGGCGGTGTTGCCCATGACGTAGTAGTCGTACTGGTTGGTGACCCACGCGGTGTCGGCGAGGTTCGCGCTGCCGAGGAGGGCCTCGAACTGCTCCTTGAGCACGGTGGGATCGTCGGTGCGGGGGAGGGCGGCGGCCGAGTCGAGCTGCAGCGCGTCGATCCAGGTCGGGTACGCGACCGGGCGCTCGTAGACGGGGCCGTCGACGGCGACCGTCGAGGGGTCGACGTCGACGATCTTCTCGCCGTGCCAGAAGATCTGCAGGCGTCCGTCGCCGGTGCCCTCGCCGAGCACCGACGTCTCGACATCCCACTTGCCCGTCACCGCGAGGAAGGCATCCAGCTTCTCGGGCGCGACGATCGCCATCATGCGCTCCTGC
>QFPD01000322.1 GCA_003248845.1 Microbacterium sp.
TCACCGCCGGTTCGGATTCTCACCGACCCCGGAGCACGTGTGTTCTGCTCTCGATCCTACTCAACGCGCGCCGTCGGGTTTCATTCCGTGTCGGAAGGACCTCACTTCAGCAGGCGCGAGAGCCGTCGATCGGCCAGGAGCTTTCCGCCCGTCTGGCACGTCGGGCAGTACTCCAGCGAGTTGTCAGCGAAGAAGACGCTCCGCACGTCGTCCCCGCACACCGGGCACGGCTCACCCCGTCGGCCGTGTACGGCCATGCCGCGCCTCTTGGCGTCCTTGAGGTCCGCTGGCGGCCGTCCGGATGCCTGGGCGACGGCATCCGTCAACGTCGCGCGCAGCGCGTCGTACAGGCGTGCGACCTCGTCGGGGGAGAGCGTCGCCGCGAGGGCGTAGGGCGACATCCGCGCGGCATGGAGGATCTCGTCCGAGTAGGCGTTGCCGACCCCGGCGATGATCGACTGGTCCCGCAGGAGACCTTTGATCTGCGTGCGCCGCCCCGTGAGGAGGGCGGCGAAGGTGTCGGACGTGAACGCCGGGTCGAGCGGGTCAGTTCCCAGGCGCGCCACCCCCGGCACGTCCTGCGGATCGCGGACGACGTAGACGGCCAGCGACTTCTTCGTTCCCGCCTCGGTGAGATCGAGCCCCGATCCGTCGTCGAACCCGATGCGCAGCGCGATCGGCGTCTTCCCCGGGCGGATGACGGTGCCCGGGAGCTGCTCGTACCAGCGGAGCCAGCCGGCCTTGGCCAGGTGGAAGACCAGGTGCAGGGCGGGGGCGGGGGTGTCCGGGGCATCCATCGTCACGTCGATGAACTTGCCGCGTCGGGACGCCGCCGTCACGAGCGCGCCGCGGAGAGCCTCGATCGGCGGATCGTAGGTCTTCAGGGCGGCGATGTTCGCGACGGTCGCCTTCGTGACGTGGAGACCGACCGCGCGCTCGGCGAGGAAGTCGACGAGCCCCTGCACTTCGGGCATCTCCGGCATGGGGCCATCCTGGCACGACGCACCGACATGCGGGGCACGCAGCGGTTCAGCCGCCCGTCACCGGCCACACCCGCGGGGCGCGATCGTCGGTCGCGAGGAGCGCCGCCGCCCAGCCGTCCATGCGCCCGCCTTCGCCGAGAAGGGCGTCGCGCCGGACCCCTTCGAAATGGAAGCCGAGCGTCTGCGCGACGCGTGCCGATGCGTCGTTGCCGACGACGGCGTGCCACTCGATGCGCTGGAGGCCAGCACCCCCCGCATCGGCGGGCGCGAAGCCCCAATCCAGAGCCGTGCGCGCGGCTTCGGTGAGAATTCCGCGACCCCGCGCCGACGCGGCGAGCCAGTACCCGAGTTCACCCGAGCCGCGCCCGTCGACGCGGTACAGGCCGACGACTCCCATCAGCGCGGCTCCATGCCGGATTCCCCACACGAGGTGCTCGCCGCTCGCCCAACCCGCCGCCGTCTTCGCGACGAGCTGCTGGGCCTCGTCGCGCCCGAACGGGGAGGGCACAGAGGTGTACCGCGGGATGTCCGGATCCTGGCAGGCCGCGATCAGAGCATCGATGTCATCCGGGCCGAGCGTGGACAGCTCCAGGCGGCCCGTCCGCAGTGTCACCGGATTCACGCTCACACCCTATCCGCGCTGCCGTTCACAATTCAGTCTCCTCGCAGCCCGTCGATCGCGGCGGCCGCGAGGACACGCGGTCCGCATGCGATGCCCGCCCAACGAGACTGAATTGTGAACGCCGGGCTGATCGCATCGCCTTCTCCACAGGCGTCCGATTCGCCGATGTGCGCACAGATGTCGGCTGGGGCCGTCACGGCGGCACGATCCCGCGCGATGGTCGGAGCATGTGGGATGTATGGACGCGCGCCGAATTGCGCGCATTCGGAATGACGGGGCGGGCGATCACCGCGGCCGTACGTGCCGGCGAACTCGTTCGGGCGCGGCGCGACCGGTATCTCGCGGCGGACGCGCCCGCGCCGCTCGTGCAGGCCGTTCATGTCGGGGGGAGGTTGGGGTGTCTCTCGCTGCTCGCGCTGCTCGGCGTCTTCGTCTTCGAGGCGCAGGGACTGCACGTCCATATGGAGCGCGGCGACTCGCGCATGAGGACCGCGCACGCCCACTCGCCGCTCGAGACCCGGCGGCACCGGCGTGGCATCCGACTCCACTGGCACCGGCTGGTGGAGCCTCCGCTGGCGGGTGTCGTGGACATCGTCGACGCGCTCATCCACGCAGTGAGATGTCAGCAGCCTCGGTTCGCGATCGCGACGCTCGATAGCGCAATCCAGCGTGGTGTGGCATCCTCCGAACAGATCGACCAGGTGTTCGCCGCGCTCCCCGAGCGATTCCGTGTGCTGAGGCGCTTCCTCGACTCTCGCGCTGAGTCGGGGACCGAGTCGCTGGTGCGCCTGATGCTCGTCCGACTGGGATGCTGCGTCGACGCACAGGTGTTCCTCGACCGTGTCGGTCGTGTGGATCTCGTCGTGGACGGATGGCTGGTCATCGAGTGCGACAGCCACGCCCATCACAGCGAATGGCGGCAGCGTTTGAGGGACTACCGCCGTGACGTCGAACTGGCGCGACAGGGATACTGCGTGCTCCGGATCGTCGC
>QFPD01000323.1 GCA_003248845.1 Microbacterium sp.
GAACGAGATCGTAGCGAAGACCCCACCCGGCGACACGGCGCAAGCCATCCTCGACGCCGTCGCCGCGAGCGTCACGCACTAACTTGGCGCGAGTCAGGTTCGATCGGCACCCCGAACTCCGCGAGCGCATCGCGCTGTGCGATCACCGAGGGCAGATCGTCGCGCGCGACGACGAGCCCCACGAGGCGTGACCCCGCGGGCCGTGCCGCCCACCATTCGGTCCCCGAGACGATGAGGGGGACGGCGGCGGTCACGGCGGGCAGGGCGATCGACTCGGCGTAGTCGGCGGGCGCGCGCTCGCCGGGAGCGGGGACGTCGGAGGTCATGGCATCCATTCTGACCTAGCGCTGCGCGCTCAGCACCCAGCATCTAGCGTTCCGTGTCCGCGCCCATGCGCTCCGTCCTCTACTCGTCCTCGCGCAGCCGCAGCTCGATGCTCAGCTGATCGGCGTCGAGCTGCGACATCGTGTGACGCAGCGTCGCCGTGGCGTAGCGTCCGCCCGAAGCGACGCGGTTGAGTCGCATCCGCATCGCCTCGATCAGCGCGAGTCTCAGTTCGAGGACCTCCCGAGCGGAGCTCGTCCACTTCTCGTCGGGGGGAGCGGCGTAGAGGGAGCCTGCTCGGTCGACGATCGCGGCGTCGAACTCCGAGCCGTCGCGGCGGCGCAGGTCGCCCGAGGTGAGCGCGGCTGTCGCGGCGTCGCGCAGCTCCGCATCGAGGGCATGGCTGTCGTCGGCCTCGGGCCCCGATCCGGGGTCGGTCAGCTGCAGACGACGCACGAGCCACGGCAGGCTGAAACCCTGCAGCAGCAGGCTCACGAGGGCGACGACGAAAGCGATGTAGACGAGCTCCGGGCGCGTGTCGATGGTGCGCGGGATCGTCTGCGCGGCGGCGAGCGTGACGACGCCTCTCATGCCGGCCCAGACGATCACGGTGCCGTGCTTCCAGCCGAGCGGTGTCGACTGGTAGTAGTCCAGATCGGCGAGCGATCGTGAGATCCGGTGGCGCATCGACGTGAGGCGGCGTTCGGCGCGCGCAGGCGAGTTCGCGCGCCGCTGACCCAGACGCCCCGCGGGCGTGGAGTGGGGCAGGTCCGCGTCGTCGGGGCCGCGGCGCGGCCAGCCGTTCTCGGCGATGGCCTCCATGCGCGCGTCCATGCTCTCCAGCCGTGCGCGGTCGGTGCCGCGCACGCGCGTGCGACCGACCCAGAGGATGAACGCGACGTACCCGGCGCGGACGACCAGGACGATCGCGAGAGCGACGAGGGCGGCGGCCGTCGGCAGCGCGATGCCCTCGTGCCGCGCCGTCACGGCCCGTACGATCTGGTCGAGCTCGAGCCCCATGATGAGGAAGATGCCGCCCTCGAGCACGAGCTCGACCGTGCGCCAGTTGACCTCGTCCGACAGACGCTGCTCCGGGGTGAACCAGCGCTGACCGCCCTGCCCCGCCACGATGCCCGCGACGACTGCGGCGACGAGACCCGAGCCGCCGAGGTGCTCCGTGGGCAGGTAGGCGAGGAAGGGCACCGTGAAGCCGATGGCCGTGGATGCCGCGGAGTTCTGCACCCACGAACGCAGGCGCACGGCGAGCAGGCCGAGCACGGCGCCGATCACGAGTGCGAGGAGCACTCCCCACGCGAAGCTGCCGACGGCGGAGCCGAAGGAGAACGACCCGGCGGCTACGGCGAGGAGCGCGGTGCGCAGGAGCACGAGGGCCGTCGCGTCGTTCAGGAGGCTCTCACCCTCGAGCATCGTCGTGACCCGCGGAGAGATCCCGAGGCGCTTCGCGATGCCCGTCGCCACGGCATCCGTGGGGCTCAGGATCGCCCCGAGCGCCACGCCCAGCGCGAAGCCGACGCCCGGGAGCACGAGGGAGAAGAACCAGCCGAGAAGAAGCGCCGTGATGACGACGAGGACGACGGCGAGCCCCGCGATCGGCGTGAAGTCGCGCCGGAACTCGATCGCCGGCAGTCGCACCGCGGCGGCGTAGAGGAGCGGCGGGAGCACCCCCACGAGGATGAGGTCGGGGTCGATCTCGGGCACCTGCACGAAGGGCACCAGCCCCACGACGAGCCCCAACGCCACGAGCAGGAGGGGGCCGGCCACGCCGAGTCGCTGCCCCAGCGCCGTCACGACCGCGACGGCGACCACCGCGACGAGGATGACGAGGAGCAGGTCCATGGCGCTCAGATCAGACCGAGCCCACGGACGGCGTCGCGCTCGGCGACGAGTTCGGCGACCGATGCGTCGATGCGGGCGCGGGCGCGGTCGTCGACCTCGAGGCCTTCGACGATGCGGTAACCCGAGCCGTCGCTCGTGACGGGGAACGACGAGTACAGACCCTCGGCGACTCCGTACTCGCCGTGCGAGAGGACGGCCGCCGACGTCCACGCGCCGTCCGGGCCCGTGCCGAGCACGCTGTCGCGGACGTGGGAGATGGCGGCGTTCGCGGCGGAGGCCGCCGACGACGATCCGCGCACGGCGATGATCTCCGCCCCGCGCTTCGCGACCCGCGGCACGAACTCGTCGTCGAGCCACGCGGTCGCCGCGGTCGGGTCGCCGAAGCGCTCGGCGAGCACGGCGCGCGCGGGGCGTC
>QFPD01000324.1 GCA_003248845.1 Microbacterium sp.
GCCGAGCTGCATGATCCAGCCGCCACCCCAGACCCACGCGGCCACGGGGAAGTACACGAGCGTCGCCCAGATACCCGCGAAGATCATCCACGAGCCGAACTTCGCTCGGTCGGCGATAGCGCCCGAGATGAGAGCGACAGTGATGATCGCGAAGGTGGCGCCATAGGTCGCACCGACGAGGGTGTCGCTGTTCGCGTTGGCGAGGCCGAAGTCACTGAACGGGTTGCCGGCCAGGAAGGTGGGGCCGTCGGTGATCGCCGACATGTTGAACCCGTACAGGATCCAGAGCACGCCGACCAGGCCCATCGCGCCGAAGCTCAGCATCATCATGCTGACGACGCTCTTGGCCTTGACGAGCCCGCCGTAGAAGAACGCCACGCCGGGCGTCATGAAAAGTACGAGGGCTGTCGCCGCGACAGACCACGCGAGGTTTCCGCTGTCCATGAGATCCTCACTCGGGGTTGTGTAACTCGATTCCCCTCCCTGCGCGTTTCGGGACGCCGGGTCGAGGCGAGTCCCAGTGTGGCGATGCGGCGTTTCCTACGGCATGCAGGTCGTGTTTCCGAAGCGTTACGAGACCTGGATGGGTGTGAACATCACGTTTCGCGCGTGAAGGCCGTCGGAGCGGCCGCGGGGCCCGGAGCCGCGTCAGGAATGCGTCAGCGCGTTGAGGCGCGAGATCGCGCGCAGGTACTTCTTGCGGTATCCGCCGCCGAGCATCTCGGGAGCGAAGACCTCGTCGAGCGGGCGTCCCGTGGCACGCATCGGGATCTGCGCGTCGTACGCGCGATCCACGAAGGCGACGAAACGCAGTGCCGCGGACTGGTCCTCGAGCTGGACGACGTCCCGCAGGCCGATCGTGGAGATGCCGTCGATGACACGGATGTACCGCGACGGGTGGACGGATGCCAGATGCCGGATGAGCGCCGAGAAGTCGTCGTCCGAGACGGTGCCGCGCGCCGCGGCATCCTGGAGCTCGTGCGCGTACGTCGCCGCGTCGAGTACGACCGCGTGACCGTCGATCGCGCGTTGCCGGTAGTCGGTGCCGTCGATGCGCAGCGTCTCGAAGCTCGACGCCATCGCATGGATCTCGCGCAGGAAGTCCTGCGCGGCGAACCGTCCCTCGCCGAGCGCATTCGGCGGGGTGTTGGACGTCGCGGCGAGCTTCGTACCGGTCGGCACGAGTTCGCCGAGCAGACGCGTCATGACCATCGTGTCGCCCGGGTCGTCCAGCTCGAACTCGTCGATGCACAAGAGGTCGGCGCCGCGGAACAGCTCCACCGTCTTCTGATATCCGAGGGCACCGACCAGTGCGGTGTACTCGATGAACGAGCCGAAGTACTTCCGACGGGCGGGCATCGCGTGATAGACGGACGCCAGCAGGTGGGTCTTGCCGACGCCGAAGCCGCCGTCGAGGTAGACGCCGGGCTTCATCTCCGGCGCCTTCTTCGCGCGCCGGAAGAGTCCGCCGCGCTCCAGCGGAGCACTGCCGCGGCTGAACGCGATGAGCAGGTCTTTCGTCTCCTGCTGCGACGGGTAGTCCGGGTCGGCCCGATACGTCTCGAAGGTCGCATCGTCGAACTGCGGAGGGGGCACGAGGGCGGCGACCATCTCGGCGCCGGAGACCTGCGGCGAACGGTCGATCAGGTGCACAGGCGAGCTCACGGCGCGTTCTCCTCGGCGAGGGTCGGATCGTGCCGGCGCAGCCAGTCCTCGATCGCTCTTGTCCAGCGCTGCTGGTCGTAGTTCCACAGCTTCGTGTGGCGCGCCGTCTCGAAGCTCTGCAGCTCGACGAGATCGGGGCGTGCCGCAGCGAGGGCGTGCGAAGCGCTGGAAGGGACGAAGCCGTCGTCGTCGCTGTGCAGGATGAGGACGGGATGCCGCAGCTCCGCAGCCCGCGCGACGATGTCGAGCCGGTCGAACGGGATGCCGCCGTCGGCACCCGTCGCTGGCGACGCCCACTCGGTGCCGAGCGTCCCGATCGCAAGCCCCGTCACGGGAGCGGGGAGCCCGAGTTCGTGGCCCTGATAATTCAGTACGGTGCGCCAGTCGACGACGGGCGAGTCGAGGACGACACCGACGATCTCCTCACGGTGGGCTGAGCCGAGAGCGACCTGTAGCGCGATCGCTCCGCCCATCGACCAGCCCATGAGCAGGATCCTCCGCGCCCCGCGGCGATGCGCCCACGTGATCGCCGCGTCGACGTCGCGCCATTCCGTCGCTCCGAGTGCGTACGTCCCGGAACGGGTGCGCGGTGCGTCGCCGTCGTTGCGGTAGGACACGATGAGCGACGTGACGCCGAGCGCGTGGAAGACGGGCACGGCACGCAAGCACTCCGCCCGCGTCGTGCCGCGCCCATGGATCTGGATGACCCAGTGATCAGATGTCTCGCCGTCCGTCTCGGCAGGGAAGAGCCACGCGGGGCACGGGCCGAGAGCCGACGGGATGTACTCCTGTGTAAAGGGAAGATGCAGCTCCTCCGGCTGGTGGAAGTACCATCCGCTGAACGCCGCCTCCGGCGCCAGATGCATGTCCCCCTCGACCTCGGTGAGGAGCTTCCGCTTGACCGTGCCCGCGTGGTCCGCGCCCCAGA
>QFPD01000325.1 GCA_003248845.1 Microbacterium sp.
GCTCATGGGCGGGCTGAACTATCAGGTGGAACACCACCTGTTCCCGAGCATGGCGCGCCCGCACCTGTCGCGCGCACGGCTCGTCGTGCGCGATTTCTGCAAAACGCATGACGTCCCCTACACCGAGACGAGCCTGGTGCGGTCGTACGCGATCGTGATCGAGTATCTCAACCGCGTCGGTCTCGCGGCACGCGACCCGTTCGACTGCCCCATGGTCGGGCAGTACCGACGCGCCTGAGCGCAGGGGGCCGAGTGTGCGGAACGCGTGAGCTCACGCGTTCCGCTTCACAACGCGCATGAGCCACGCGATGATCGCGATGATGAGGATCACCAGTCCGATCCAGAGAAGGAACTTCGCCGCTTCGACGAAGACGCCGAGGAGGATCAGGACGATGGCGACGACGAGGAGGATGATCGCGAGTGTCATGCGTCGATCATGCTCCCGACCTCACACTGATGCGCGGGGCTTGACAGTCGTGGTCGGGTCTGTCAACCCCCTGCGTTGCGCGCGCCGCATCCGCTTGTCTTGATGCCACGGACCGGCATCGACATCGCGAGGCGTAGTAATGAAGGACATCCTGATCGAGGGGCATCGCATCCTGACCACCGACGACATCGCAGACGCGGTGCTCTCGTACGCACTCGTCCTGCGCGATTGCGGCGGCAGCGACATCGTCGAGTTCCCGAGCATTCACGACGGCAACCCGACGCTGTGCTCGCTCCTGCTCGGCGGTTCGGGCGTCATGGCTGTCGTCGACGCGCCGCTCGCCCTCTCGGCGCCCGTCGGCGGGGCCGACCTCGCCTACGACGAGATCACCCGTCGCGCCGAGGCGTTACGGTAGGGGCGTGGGTAGGTTCAATTACGACGGCAACGTCAAGGTCGATTTCGATGACCGGCTGCTGGCGCACCTCCAGGTCGTCATCACCCAGAAACTGCGCCGTGGGGAACCCTTCCCGTTCACGTGGCGCAACGAGCCGAGCCTCGGGGATGGGCGCACCACGGTGTGGCTGCATCCCAATGCCTCGCTCGTCTACAAGTTCAACGGCAGTCGGCAGCCCGCGCTGAATCGCGCGTGGCTCGAGGCGCTGACGCATGCCGCCAACTCGACGGCCGGGCTGCACGTGGTGCCCGAACCCGAGGGCGCGTACGCCGGCGAGGTCATGACCGGCTGAGCCGGCCCGCTCGCTGCCGCTCTACTCAGCGACCTCGACGGTCTGCGGGGCATCGTCGGGGGCGCTTTCGTCTTCGATGTGCTCCGCGATCAGGTTGATGCCCCCGGAGGAGTTCGCCGACTGTGCGAGATGCTCGATCCATTCCCGGCTGAGTTCCGCCGGCTCGGGGTCGTTGAACACGAACCGCAGCGGGATCGAGGGGTGCAGCCAGATCGTGCTGCGCCCGCGCGGCTCGTCCTCGAGGTGCCGCCACGAGACCGTGAAGCTCTCGCCGCGGCGCAGCTTCGTCGCGATCACGACCTTCAGGTGTGCAAGGGCCCGGTCCTCGATGTGGATCGGGGTCGCGGACCCGCCGTAGTAGATGGTTCCCACGGGAGAGATTGTAGGTCGGGATGCCGCGTTAGCGAACAACGCGTTCAGCGCGGCCGTGCCGCTGACCGGCGGTCGCGGTGGCGGGAACCGCGCATCCCGCACCAACTCCGCAGAATTTCACCTTGTTTCACAGGCGCGACCAGGCCTCGGTCAGCACACTCCGGAGGATCTGCTCGATCTCGTCGAATTCGCTCGGCCCGATGGTGAGCGGCGGGGCGAGCTGGATGACGGGGTCGCCGCGATCGTCGGCGCGACAGTAGAGCCCCGCCTCGAAGAGGGCGCCGGAGAGGAAGCCGCGCAGCAGTCGCTCGGACTCGGCGTCGTCGAAGGTCGTCTTCGTGGCCTTGTCTTTCACGAGCTCGATGCCGAAGAAGTACCCGTCGCCGCGCACGTCGCCCACGATCGGCAGGTCTGTGAGCTTCTCGAGAGTGCGGCGGAAGACGGGCGAGTTTTCGCGCACGTTCTGGAGCAGCTGCTCCTCTTCGAAGATGTCGAGGTTCTCCATCGCGACGGCCGCCGACACCGGGTGCCCGCCGAAGGTGTAGCCGTGCGGGAAGGACGCGTCGCCACGGCTGAACGGCTCGTACACGCGGTCGCTCACGATCGTGCCGCCGAGCGGCGAATACCCGCTCGTCACCGCCTTCGCGAAGGTGATCATGTCGGGCTGATAGCCGTAGGCATCCGCCCCGAAATACGTGCCGAGTCGACCGAAGGCGCAGATGACCTCGTCCGAGACGAGGAGCACGTCGTAGCGGTCGCAGATCTCGCGCACGCGCTGGAAGTAGCCCGGGGGCGGCGGGAAGCATCCGCCGGAGTTCTGCACCGGTTCGAGGAAGACGGCGGCGACGGTGTCGGGGCCTTCGAAGAGGATCATCTCCTCGATGCGGTCCGCGGCCCAGACACCGAACTCCTCCTCGGTGGAGCCTGCGAACCCCATCTCGGCGGAGCGGTAGTAGTTCGTGTTCGGCACGCGGAAGCCGCCCGGCGTCACCGGCTCGAACATCGCCTTCATCCCCGGCAGGCCCGTGATCGCGAGCGCGCCCT
>QFPD01000326.1 GCA_003248845.1 Microbacterium sp.
GCGATGGCGATCGTCCGCGACCTCTTCGGCGGGCGTCGACTCGTCGTCATGCTGAGCCGTCTCGCCCTCGTCTCGGGTGTCGCTCCCGTCGCTGCACCCCTCATCGGGTCGGCTCTCCTCGCCGTCATGCCGTGGCGGGGCATCTTCGTCGTGCTCGCCGTGTACGGCCTCGTCATGCTCGTCTCGGCGATGGTCATCGTTCCCGAGACGCTCCCTGTCGCTCGCCGGCAGGAGAAGGGCGGGGCGACGGTGCTGCAGCGATACCGCAGCGTGCTGCGCGACCGTGTGTTCATCGGTGTGCTCATCATCGGCGGAATGACGTTCAGCGGGTTGTTCTCGTACCTCTCGGCGTCCCCGTTCCTGTTCCAGGAGGGCTACGGCTTCGATCCGCAGCAGTACGGCGTGCTCTTCGCCGCCAATTCCCTGGGCGTCGTGCTCGGTGTGCAGGTGGCATCGCGCCTGGCGGCACGGTTCGGACCGCAGTGGGTCCTCGCCTGGTCGACAGCCGTGCTTGTCATCGCTTCCACGGCGATCGTCGTGCTCGATCAACTGGACGCGGGACTGTGGGGCACGGTGGTGCCGTTGTTCGTCTTCATGACCGCGTGCGGATTCACCATGCCGTGCGTTCAGGTGCTCGCGCTCGATCGGCACGGCAAGGCGGCGGGCACCGCGGCATCCCTCATCGGAGCGAGCAACTTCGGCGTCGCCGCGGTCATCTCGCCTCTCGTCGGATGGATCGCGCAGGATGCCGGGATCACGGCGAGCACGATGGCCGCCGTCATGATCGGCTGCGCCGTCGCCGGGTGCCTGTCGCTGTGGCTCGTCGTCCGGCCGAGGACGGTCGCCCGCCTCGCCCCCTGACGCGCGTCGGCGGGCCCGCCCGTCCGCCTCCTGGGAAGAGCGACCGTGGTCGGGCACAATGGGGCGATGACGACGCCGCCCGACGAACACGCCACGACGGTCGCCCTGCAGCGTGCGGTGATCGGGGTCGTTCTCGTCGTCTGCGCGTTCGCCGTCGGCATCCTCGTCACGGTCGAAGCCGACATCGACCTCGACGAGTGGTGGAACGGGGTCGTCTCGTCCTTCGTGTTCCTGCAGCCGGCGTCGCTCGCGATGAACTTCCTCGGCGGGGGCTGGTTCGCCACGTTCGTCGTGCCGCTCGGTGCGGCCGCCGTGCTGGTGGCCCTCCGCCGCCCGTGGGGTGCGGTGTTCGTGCTCGCGGCGTCGGCCTCCAGCGCCGCCGGGGTGCAGGTGCTCAAGGCCACGTTCGGACGCGCCCGTCCCGAGGACATGATCGTGGTCTCCGATCACGGCTCTTTCCCGTCCGGACATACCGCGAACGCCGCGACCCTCGCGGTCATCGCGGTCGTGCTCGCGCCGCGCGTGTGGGTCGCTCTCGTCGGCGCGGCGTGGGTTTTCGCGATGGCGTTCAGTCGCACGCAGGTGCACGCGCACTGGCTGAGCGACACCGTCGGGGGCGCGCTCGTGGGAGCGGGATTCGCGCTTCTCGTCGCGGCGGCGTTCACGCCGAGACTGACCCGTGAGAGCGAGCGACGCGCTCGCTAGGCTTCAGGCATGACTGCTCCCGATGATGCCGAGCTCGCACGCCTGCAGGCCGAGGCCGCCGAGGCGGCGCTGAAGCTGGCCCAGGCCAAGGCCGCGCTCGCCGCAGCACAGGCCGAGGCCGCCCGGTCCTCCACCGGCGATGCGACATCTCGTCCTCCGGCCCCTGCGCCGACCGAATCAGCGCCGACCGAGTCTGCGCCGACCGAGTCTGCGCCGACCGAGTCTGCGCCGACGGAGCCCGAGAGCGAGGGCCCGCTCGGTCCGGCGGACATCGCGGCGATCACGAAGGGGTACACCTTCGAGGGGACGACCCTCGATCTCGGCGCGCTCATGAACGGAGAGCCCCTTCCGAGCGCGCAGATTCGCATTCCGCTCGGCATGCTGAACCGTCACGGACTCGTCGCGGGCGCTACCGGCACCGGCAAGACGCGCACGCTGCAGGGCCTCGCCGAGCAACTCGCGGACAAGGGCGTTCCGGTTTTCGCCGCCGATATGAAGGGCGACCTCTCCGGCATGGCGACGGCGGGGGAGCCGAGCGACAAGCTGCTCGCGCGGACGCGCGCGCTCGGTCAGGACTGGAAGCCCGAGGCATCCGTCGTGGAGTTCTTCGCTCTCGGCGGCGTCGGCAAGGGCGTGCCGGTGCGTGCGACGGTCTCGGGCTTCGGCCCGCTCCTGCTCAGCAAAGTGCTCGGCCTCAACGAGACGCAGGAGTCGAGCCTCGGCCTCGTCTTCCACTACGCCGACGCGAACGGGCTCGCCCTCGTCGATCTGTCGGACCTCCGAGCCGTGCTCACGTACCTCACGAGCGACGACGGCAAGGCTGAACTGAAGAACCTCGGCGGGTTGTCGGCGGCGACGGCGGGCGTGATCCTCCGTGAACTCATCACGTTCGCCGACGGCGGCGCCGATGTGTTCTTCGGCGAACCCGAGTTCGACGTGAACGACTTCCTGCGGACGGCGCCAGACGGCCGGGGGATCATCTCACTGCTCGAGGTGCCCGGCGTCGCCGACAAGCCGGCGCCC
>QFPD01000327.1 GCA_003248845.1 Microbacterium sp.
CGCCGTCCTCCAAGCCGTCGCCCGCGCGCTGGAGAGTCGTCGCGGTGAGCTCATCGAGGCCGCCGCGTCCGAGACGGGCAAAGTCTTCGCCGAAGCCGACGTCGAGGTGAGCGAGGCGGTCGACTTCGCCTCCTACTACGCCGCGACGGCGAAAGAACTCGACCGCGTGCCCGGCGCCGTGTTCGTTCCCGCCCGCCTCACGGTCGTCACGCCACCGTGGAACTTCCCCATCGCGATCCCCGCCGGCGGCGTGCTGGCTGCTCTCGCGGCGGGCTCGGGCGTCGTGTTCAAGCCGGCGCCGCAGGCGCGACGCTGCGCCGCCGTGGTCGCCGAGGCGGTCTGGGAGGCGCTGGATGCCGCCGGCATCCCGCGCGACGTCCTCGCCCTCGTCGACATCGACGAGGGCGAGCTCGGGCGCCAGCTCATCGCCCACGAGAGGGTCGACCGCGTCATCCTCACCGGCTCGTGGGAGACGGCGGCGCTCTTCCGCTCGTGGCGCCCCGACTTGCCGCTCCTCGCCGAGACGAGCGGCAAGAACGCGATGATCGTCATGCCGTCGGCCGATCTCGACCTCGCGGCATCCGACCTCGTCAAGAGCGCCTTCGGGCATGCGGGCCAGAAGTGTTCGGCGGCGTCGCTCGCGATCCTCGTCGGGCCTGTCGCGCGCTCCGCGCGCTTCGCGCGGCAGCTGGTGGATGCCACCGAGTCGCTGCGCGTCGGCCCGCCCTCCGACCCGCGCAGCGAGGTCGGCCCCGTCATCGAGCCGCCGCAGGGCAAGCTCGCGTGGGCGCTCACGACGCTCGATGAGGGCGAGCAATGGCTCGTCGAGCCGCGCCTCGTCGACGGCGCGCCCGCCGAGTACTCCGAGCGGCTGTGGCGCCCCGGCATCCGCACGGGGGTGAGGCCCGGCTCGCGCATGCACCTCGAGGAGTTCTTCGGCCCCGTCATGGGTGTGATGCACGCGTCGTCGCTCGCGGAGGCGATCGACCTGCAGAACGCAGTCGCGTACGGACTGACGGCGGGGCTCTACACGCAGGACCCGGCCGACCTCGAACTCTGGCTCGATGAGGTGCAGGCGGGCAACCTCTACGTCAACCGCGGCATCACGGGGGCGATCGTGCAGCGCCAGCCGTTCGGCGGATGGAAGCGCTCCTCGGTGGGCGAGGGGACCAAGGCGGGCGGCCCGAACTACCTGATCGGCCTCGGTTCGTGGCGGGCGACGTCGGGCGGGGCGCCGTCATCGACGCTGCACCTGCGTGGGCTCGACACCCGCATCACCGACCTCATCGAGGCGGCGCAGCCCTCACTCGATTACGAAGGGTTCGAGTGGCTGCGCCGCGGCGCGCTGTCGGATGCCGTCATGTGGGACCGCGAGTTCGGTCGCGTGCGCGACGTGTCGCGGCTCGGGGTGGAGCGGAATCTCTTCCGGTACCGATCCGTGCCGGTCGCGGTGCGGGCCACGGCCGATGCCACATGGCAGTCCGTCCTGCGCGTGGTTGTCGCGGGTGTGCGTGCGGGCGGACAGTTCAGCCTGAGCGCTCCCGTCGGCCTCCCCGGCCCGGTGCGACGCGCGCTCGGAGAACTCGACGCGCCGGTCTTCGTCGAGACCGACGACGAGTGGATCGCCCGCGTGCGCCACGAGCGCAGCGCGGGGGGCTCCGGTCGCGTGCGCGTCGTCGGGCGTGCGGGTGCGCCCGCGACGTCCGAGGCGCTGCAGGAGGCGCTCGCCGCCGCGACCGGGGGCGACCCCGACCTCGCGGTCTACGCTCATGACGTCACGACCGCCGGTCGCCTCGAGCTGCTTCCCTTCCTGCACGAGCAGTCGGTGTCGATCACGGCGCATCGATTCGGCAACCCGGATCGGTGGAGTGAGGCGGTCATCTGACGCGTGCAGATTGATGGATGCGGTGCAGGAAGACGCCAGCAGAAGAAAGAACTTATCTTTCTGGCGCGGGCGTCCGACGGGAGTCAGCATGTGAGTGGCGCATCTGGGGAGCGCCGATGGCGACAGTCGGACGACCGCATCGCGGAGTCCCTGATCCGCTGTCGTTTGACACACCGGGGGGAGTGTCGCTCTGGGGTTGGGGGTTCTCGGCTCCAGAGCTCCCGCCCGCCCGTCGTCAGCCTGCGGTGCGCGGCGTCTCCGCCGCGACGGGCGTCATGAACTCACTCGGCTCGGACTCCTAACGCGAACAGCGTCCACTCGCCTGTGGGGACCTCGTCGCCGTCCGTGCTGGTGCACCGCGGGTGCTCCAGGCCTTCCAGGGCGCGGATGGCGAAGCCCTCGCCCATCGCTGCCATCGCCTCCGTGAAGTCGGTGATCGTCAGGGGCGTCTTCATCCGCAGTCCGTACGCCTCCATCAAGTACGCGTAGAACTCCGCGAACGCGGCGATCGATTCGCGGTGGCGTTCGTTGGCGGCATCCCGGAGCTCCGGCCACGTCCGCGCCGTCGTGCGCAGAGCGAGCGAGATGAGGAACTGCTGGGCGTCGAGGGCGGTCGCGGGGTCGTCTGCGTCCGCGTCGGCGAACGTGGTGCGCACGTGCGCGTCCGCCGCGGCGCGGATCACGTCGTTGCCGGGGGCGGCCCGACGCAGCACGTCTTGCAGGCGAATGTGCTGGACGCCCGCCGAAACGCCGCGTTCCAACAGCATCTGCATCCCCACCCGCAGCAGCAGTGCGCGGGTCTCGTCTCCCGAACGACGCCCCATACAGAAGAAACTTACTCTCCGGAGCTCAGCGCGGGGGAGGTCGCGTCTGACAGAATGGATGCCGCGCGCCCGCCCCGAGGACATGAGGAGCGAGATGGCCACTGATCGACAGGCTGAGCCCGCACCGCAGCGCATTCAGCAGCACCGACGCTATCTGATGTGCCGGCCGGACCATTTCACGGTGAGCTACACGATCAACCCGTGGATGGAGCCGCGCAACCCCACCGACACGGCCAAGGCCGTCGCGCAGTGGCAGACGCTCTACGACACGTACGTCGCGCTCGGGCACGACGTCGAGCTCATTGACCCCGTCCCGGGCCTGCCCGACATGGTCTACACCGCCAATGGCGGGTTCGTCATCGACGGCACGGCGCTCGGAGTGCGCTTCCGCGTCGACGAGCGCCGAGGCGAGGAGCGGCCCTTCATGGACTGGTTCGCCCGCCGCGGCTTCGACGTGGTGGAGCCGGTCGCGGTACAGGAGGGCGAGGGCGACTTCCTGCTCGTGGGCGACGTGATCCTCGCGGGCACGGGATTCCGATCCGTCGGCGACAGCCACCGCGAAGTCGCCGAGGTCTTCGGGCGAGAGGTCGTGTCGCTGCGCCTCATCGATCCGCGCTTCTACCACCTCGACACGGCGATCTCGGTTCTCGATCCCGTCGAAGGGGCGGGCGGCGCCGAGAAGGCGAACATCGCCTACCTGCCGACGGCGTTCGACGACGCGTCGCGGGGCATCCTCGGCGAGCGCTATCCCGACGCCATCCAGGTCTCCGATGCGGATGGTGCCGTGTTCGGCCTCAACTCGGCGTCCGACGGCTACAACGTCTTCATCTCGCCGCGCGCGAAGGGTTTCGAGGCCCAGCTGCGCGGGCGCGGCTACAACCCCGTTCCCGTCGACCTGTCCGAGCTGCTGCTCGGCGGCGGCGGCATCAAGTGCTGCACACTCGAACTGCGAGGAAAGCGATGAC
>QFPD01000328.1 GCA_003248845.1 Microbacterium sp.
GATCGGGTCGCGATCTACCTGCCGATGATCCCCGAGGCGATCGCCGCGATGCTCGCCGTCGCGCGCCTGGGCGCCATCCACTCGGTGATCTTCGGCGGCTTCTCGGCAGACAGCCTGCGCACACGCATCGACGACGCCGGCGCGAAGATCGTGATCACCGCCGACGGCGGCTATCGCAAGGGTCGCGTCTCGCCGCTGAAGCCGGCCGTAGATCAGGCCCTCGCCGACCGCGGAGCAGGTCCGCAGGCATCCGTCGAGCATGTGCTCGTCGTGCGGCGCACACAGAACGAAGTGGGCTGGACCGCGGGCCGCGACATCTGGTGGCACGACGCCGTCCCGGCCGCTCCCGCCGAGCACGAGGCGCAGCCGTTCCCCGCCGAGAACCCGCTGTTCATCCTGTACACCTCCGGAACGACCGGCAAGCCCAAGGGCATCCTGCACACCTCCGGCGGCTACCTGACCCAGGCGGCCTTCACGAACAAGGTCGTGCACGACCTCCACCCCGAGTCCGACGTGTTCTGGTGCACCGCCGACATCGGGTGGATCACCGGACACTCCTACGTCGCGTACGGTCCCCTCGCCAACGGTGCGACCCAGGTGCTCTACGAAGGCACGCCGGATGCCCCGCACCCCGGCCGCTGGTGGGAGATCGTGCAGAAGTACGGCGTCACGGTCCTCTACACCGCGCCGACCGCGATCCGCTCCTTCATGAAGCTCGGTCGCCAGATCCCGCAGCAGTTCGATCTGTCGTCGATCCGTCTGCTCGGTTCGGTCGGCGAGCCCATCAACCCCGAAGCGTGGATGTGGTACCGCGAAGTCATCGGAGCGGATACCGCCCCGATCGTCGACACGTGGTGGCAGACCGAGACCGGGGCGATCATGATCTCGGCGCTGCCGGGCGTCACCGAGACGAAGCCGGGCAGCGCGCAGGTGCCGCTGCCGGGCGTCGGTGTGGACGTCGTCGATGACGACGGCAACCACGTCTGCAACGGCAACGGCGGCCTTCTCGTGCTCACCAAACCCTGGCCGTCGATGCTGCGCGGGATCTGGGGCGACCCGGAGCGGTTCGTCGAAACCTACTGGGAGAAGTTCCAGGACAAGGGCTACTACTTCGCCGGCGACGGCGCACGCCTCGACGAGGACGGCGATGTCTGGTTCCTCGGTCGTGTCGACGACGTCATGAACGTGTCCGGCCACCGCCTGTCGACGACCGAGATCGAATCCGCTCTGGTCGGCAACGAGGCGGTCGCCGAGGCGGCGGTCGTGGGCGCGTCCGACGAGACCACCGGCCAGGCCGTCGTCGCGTTCGTCATCATCAAGCAGAGCTACCTCGACGCGCACTCCCCCGAGGGCCTCGCCGACACGCTGCGCCGCTGGGTCGGCGACCAGATCGGCCCGATCGCACGTCCCCGCGACGTCTACATCGTGGGCGAGCTGCCGAAGACCCGCTCCGGCAAGATCATGCGGCGTCTCCTGCGCGACGTCGCCGAAGGCCGGGAGGTCGGCGACACGACGACCCTCGCCGACACCGCGGTGATGAGCGTCATCTCGGCCCAGGTGAAGTGAACCGGACGACGTGACCCGACGAGGCCGGGGTCGTCACTCCCAGGTGAAGACGACCTCGACCTCGACGGGCGCGTCGAGCGGCAGCACGGGAACGCCCACGGCCGAGCGGGCGTGCCGACCGGCGTCACCGAAGATCTCGCCGAGGACCTCGCTCGCGCCGTTAATGACACCCGGCTGACCCGTGAACTCCGGGGTGGACGCCACGAACCCGGTGACCTTCAGAACGCCCGTGAGGCGATCCACATCCCCCACCGCTGCGGCGGCCGCCGCGATCGCGTTGAGCGCACACTGGCGCGCGTAGGACTGGGCGGCGGCGGCATCCACCTCTGCGCCGACCTTGCCGACCGCTGGCAGCGCGCCACCCATCATCGGGAGCTGGCCCGCCGTGTACACGAGGTCGCCGTGCGCCTTCGCGGGCACGTAGGCCGCTACCGGCGGCACGACGGAGGGAAGCTGGATGCCGAGGTCAGCGAGGCGCGCGGATACCGAACCGCTCACGCCTGACCCTCGCCCTCGAACTGCTGGGCCGCCGCAGCGGCCGCACCCAGACCCGCGTTCGCGGAGCCGGCGCCGACGGGGCGCTTGAAGTACGCCACGAGACCTCCTTCGGGGCCCGTCACGACCTGGACGAGCTCCCACCCCTGCTTGCCCCAATTGTTGAGGATCGCGGCGGTGTTGTGGATCAGCAGCGGCGTCGTGAGGTATTCCCACGTGGTCATGCACTCTCCTGTCACGGATTCTGTCGGTGCCCTGCGGGCGGGGCAGATCGCGGGCGCGCCTCGGCCCACCAAGGCTTCCCCCAGGGTTCTCCCTTACGATCAAGCCTATGCCTCAACCCAAACGCACGGCCACCGGCGTGCTCGGCGGTATCGCCGGCCTCGTCGGCCTGAGCGCCATCGCCGGTGTCCTCGTCGCGGCGACCGTCACCCCGGCGATCGCCGTCTCGCGTTATGCGGCCTCGAGCGCGCTCGACACGTTCGAGAACATGCCGAGCTTCCTCGAGATCGACCCGCT
>QFPD01000329.1 GCA_003248845.1 Microbacterium sp.
CGGGACGGTGTTCCAGGACCCGGAGCACCAGCTGCTGCGCACGACCGTGCGCGACGAGCTCGAGGTCGGCCCGCGCGCACTGCAGCGGGCGGGGCGCGGCCCGAGCGACGCGCAGATCGCCGCCCGCACCGACGACCTGCTCGAGCGGCTGCGGCTCGCGCCGCTCGCGCGCGCGAATCCCTACACGCTGTCGGGGGGCGAGAAGCGGCGCCTCACGGTCGCCGCCGCGCTCGCGACGTCTCCGCGCGTGCTCGTGCTGGACGAGCCGACGTTCGGGCAGGACGCCCGCACGTGGGCCGAGCTCGTCGCGCTTCTCGCGGCGCTGCGCGGCGAGGGCGGGGCGATCGTCGCCGTCACGCACGACGAGGCCGTCGTCGCGGCGCTGCACGCGGAGCGCTTCGCGCTCGCCGCCCCGGCGGGAATGGACGAGGGCGCGGGGGAGGCGTCGTGACCCTCCTCGACGCGCGTGCCCGCACGGGCGCCGTCGCGCGCATCAACCCCGTCGCCAAGCTCGCCGCGAGCGCGCTCATCGCGGTGCCGCTCATCCTGACTCTCGATCCCGTGTCGGCGGCCGTCGCGCTCGTGCTCGAGTGCGTGCTGTTCGTGTTCGCGGGGCTCTCCTGGCGCGAGTTCTGGGTGCGCACCTGGCCCGTGTGGGTCGCAGCTCCCCTGACCGCGCTGACGATCGCGCTGTACGGCGAGGCATCCGGCGAGGTCTACCTGGAATGGTTCGTCGTGCGCGTCAGCGAGGGGTCGCTGGCGCTCGCGCTCGCGACCTTCCTGCGTGTGCTCGCCGTCGCGCTGCCCTCGGTCGTGCTGTTCGTCACGGTCGACCCGACCGACCTCGCCGACGGGCTCGCGCAGGTCGCGCACCTGCCCGCGCGCTTCGTCCTCGGAGCGCTCGCGGGCCTGCGGATGGTCGGGCTCTTCCTCGACGACTGGCGCGCCCTCGAACTCGCCCGGCGGGCGCGGGGCGTCGCCGACCGAGGGCGCATTCGGCGCTTCGTCGGAATGGCGTTCGCGCTGCTCGTCCTGTCGATCCGACGTGGCTCCAAGCTCGCGACGGCGATGGAGGCGCGCGGTTTCGGTGCGCCTGTGCGGCGCACCTGGGCGCGCCCCTCGCGTTTCGGCGCCCCCGAGTGGACGCTCATCGCGATCGGCGCCGCGATCTCGGCGCTCGCCGTCGCGGCGGCGGTGTTCGCGGGCACGTGGAACTTCATCCTCGGCCCGCGGTGACGTTCAGCGCCGGGTCGTCCGCGCGGGCGCGGAGCTGACGAGGGCCCGCGCGACTCCCTCGTCGACGACGAGGTCCGTGACGAGGGATGCCGCGAGCGCGCCACGCAGCGCAGCGAGCTTCGACAGGCTCGACACGACGCAGACCCGGCGCGGGATGCGCCGGATCGCCGTGAAGCTGGGGCCGCTGGAGCGCCGGTTCAGGTCGATGCCGTCGCTCGATCCGTCCTCGCGGTAGAAGACCGTCGCGCAGTCCCCAACGATGCCGTCGCGCAGGAGCGCGCGCGAGTCCTCGCCCGTGAGATAGCCCCCCGAATACACGTGGGAGGGGACGTCGGCGCGCGGTGAGCCGAGACCGAACACGAACATGCCGATGTCGTCCTGCGCGTCGAGGACCCGCCTGATCGACCGCTCGCGCCACATCAGGTCCTTCGTGTGCGGGTCATCGAACAGAGCGGGAACGGGGAACAGCTGCACATCGGCTCCGAATGCGTTCGCGAAGCGCTCGAGGATCGACGACGCGTACGGCAGCCCGGACGTCATCGGGTTCGCGGCGCCGTTCATCTGCACGACGTGCACGTTGTGCAGCCGTCGCGCGGGCAGCTCGCGGGCGATCGCCGAGACCGTCGCGCCCCACGCGATCCCGATGCTCATGTTGTCGTCGGCGAGGGTCGCGACGCGGCGCGCCGCCGAGCGTGCCACGCGGGCGAGCCGCTCCGCGTCGCTCGCGCGGACGGGCGTCGGCACGATCTCCGCCGTCACGCCGAAGAGGTCGGTGATCCGCGCGGCGAGGCTGTCGATGCCGTCCTGCGGCGAGTGCACCGTGATCTCGACGAGCCCGATCTCGCGCGCGTAGGCGAGGAGGCGCGAGATGGAGGACCGGGAGATGCGCATCTCCGTCGCGATATCCTCCATCGTCAGCTCCTGCACGTAGTAGAGGTGCGCGGCGCGCAGCGCATCGCGCGTGCGCACATTCGTGACGTCGTCGGACTCCATCGGGGCTCGCCTTCCTGCACGATCGTGCTCTTTTTCCCGGTGTTCGCACATTCGTGCATGGGGGCTTGTGCGAACGTGCGCGGATGCTCAAGTGTAGGACCCATCAACGACGAAAGGGATCGACGATGATCGACACCACTCAGCCGCGTCCGACCGTGCAGGCGCTGCGTGACCGCCCCGAAGCCGATGTTCTCATCATCGGCGGCGGCATCAACGGTGTCGCGACGTTCCGTGATCTGGCGCTCCAGGGGGTCGACGTGGCCCTGGTCGAGCGCGGCGATTACGTGTCCGGCGCGTCTTCGGCATCCAGTCACATGGTCCACGGCGGCGTGCGCTACCTCG
>QFPD01000048.1 GCA_003248845.1 Microbacterium sp.
CGCTACCCCGACGGCCTCGTGAACCAGGGCATTTCGGCCGAGCTCATCGCGGCGAAGTGGGGCTTCTCGCGCGCCCAGCTCGATGACTTCTCCGCCCAGTCGCACGCGTGGGCGTCGGCCGCTGAGCGCGACGGGCTGTTCGCCGATGAGATCGTCCCGATCCCCGTGACGGATGCCGCCGGCGGCACCCGCGCGCACACGGTCGATGAGACCGTGCGCGGGGCGACCACGGCAGAGGGACTCGGAGCGCTCCACCCGTCGTTCTACAGCGAGACGTACGCCGAGCGGTTCCCGCAGATCACGTGGGCGATCACGCCCGGCAACTCGTCTCCGCTCACCGACGGCGCCTCGGCCGCGCTCATCATGTCGGCGGAGAAGGCGAAAGCGCTGGGCCTGACCCCGCGCGCCCGCTTCACCTCTTTCTCGGTCGTCGGCGACGACCCGCTGTACATGCTCACGGGACCCATCCCGGCGACGGAGAGGGTCCTCGCCCGCACGGGCCTGACGATCGGCGACATCGACGCCTTCGAGGTCAACGAAGCGTTCGCCCCCGTCCCGCTGGCCTGGCTCGCCGAGACCGGCGCCGACCCCGCGAAGCTCAATCCCCGCGGCGGCGCGATCGCCCTCGGGCACGCGCTGGGATCGTCGGGAACACGGCTGCTCGCGACGCTCGTGAACGAACTCGAGGCGACCGGCGGGCGGTACGGCCTCCAGACGATGTGCGAAGGCGCGGGCATGGCCAACGCCACCCTCATCGAAAGGATCTGAGAACGCCCCGATCGGCGCCGCGGCGGCGTATCGTCGGCGGCATGACGAGCGTCATCCGCACGAGTGCGCTGCGCAAGCTCTACGGCCGGGTCCACGCGCTCGACGGACTCGACCTCAGCGTCGAGGCCGGGCAGGTGCACGGCTTCCTCGGTCCGAACGGCGCGGGGAAATCGACGACGATCCGAATCCTCCTGGGACTCGCCCGCGCGACGAGCGGGGAAGCGCAGGTCTTCGACGCCGATCCCTGGCGTGATGCGCCCGAGCTGCACCGCCGTCTCGCCTACGTACCGGGTGATGTGAGCCTCTGGCCGAACATCTCCGGCGGGGAGGCGATCGACCTGCTCAGTCGCTTGCGCGGCGGTGGCCGCGGTACGGACTACGCGGCGTTCGTGCGGCGCCTGAACGATGCGTTCCAGTTCGACCCCCGCAAGAAGGGCCGGGCGTATTCGAAAGGCAATCGCCAGAAGGTCGCACTCATTGCCGCGTTCGCCGTCCCCGCCGACCTCTACATCCTCGACGAGCCGACCAGCGGGCTCGACCCGCTCATGGAGGTCGTCTTCCGCGCTGAGATCGAGCGGGTGCGCGCCGCCGGCGCGACGGTTCTGCTGTCGAGCCACATCCTTTCCGAAGTCGAGTTGCTGTGCGATCGCGTCTCGATCATCCGCGCCGGGCGGATCGTCGAGTCGGGGACCCTCGCCGACATGCGCCACCTCACCCGCACCGAGGTCTCCTTCGTCGCGACACCGACGGCGACCGTCCCCGCCGCGGAAACGCTCCCGGGCGCTGCCGATGTCGTCGAGGATGCCGGGCGCATCAGCTTCACTCTCCCGAGCGACGCGGTCGCGGCATCTCTGTCTCGTCTCGGCGCGCTCGGTGTGGAGGGCCTGCGGATCGCGCCCCCCTCGCTCGAGGAGCTGTTCCTGCGGCACTATGGCAACCCCGCCGGCGATCGCATCGAGCGATGAGCATCGTCCGGGACCTGTGGCGCCAGCGTCTGCGGCGTGATGCGGTGCAGCTCATCCTCTGGATCGGCGGTACCGCGGCGCTCGCGGCATCCGGCTTCGCGGGCGTCGTCACGTCGTACGGCGGCGAGCAGGAGCGCGTCGCGCTGCTCGCGACGGTGATGGCGAACCCCGTCATCCTGCTCTTCCGGGGCCTGCCCTCCGGTGCGGGCGAATCGCAGATGGTCGTGTTCCTGCTCCTGCCGTGGCTGCTGCTGCTCGCCGCGCTCATGAGCTCCTTCCTCGCGGTGCGGCACACCCGCGGCGACGAGGACGACGGCCGCCTCGAGCTCCTTTCGGCGACACCGGCGGGACGACGGATGCCGCTGCTCGCGACCGTGCTCCATGGGGCGGGCGCGAACATCGCCCTCGGCGCTCTCGTCGCCGCCGCGTTCGTCGCGAACAGCGCGGCCGTGGTCGGGTCTGCACTCGTCGGCGCCTCGTGCGCGTTCGTCGGCATCGTCTTCCTGGGGGTCGGACTCGTTGCCGCGCAACTCATGCCGACGGCGCGCGGCGCCAACGCGGTCGCAGTGTGGATCCTCGTGGTCACGTTCGTCCTCGCGGGCATCGGCAACGCGCTGGGCACCCCGAACAGCGATCTCACCCGCATGCAGAGCTCGTGGCCGACCTGGCTGTCGCCGTTCGGCTGGGCGGAGAACGTGCGCGCTTTCGACGCCGACGCGGCAGGCCCGCTCGCGCTCCTCGCCGTCGCAGCAGCGGCGTCCCTCATCGCCGCCGCCGTGCTCCAGTCGCGGCGCGACATCGGTGCATCGTTCGTCGCCGAACCCACCGGGCGGGCGCGGGCACGCGCCGAATTCGGCTCGAACTTCGCACTGGTCGCACGCCAGTCGAGCGCATCGCTCGTCGGCTGGGTCGTCGCCGGACTGCTCGCCGGAGCGCTCGCCACGTCGCTCGGCGCGGTCGCGAACCAAATCGGGGGACAGAACCCCGCCGTCGCCGACGTGCTCGACAACCTCGCCGGTCATGGCGACCTCGAGCGGGGCATCGTCGTCGTGTTCTTCGTCATGCTCGGCATCCTCGCCGCGTGCGCCGGGGTGCAGACCGCCGTCCGCGCGCGTCAGGACGAGGCGCGCGGTACCGCGGAGAGCGTGCTCGCGACCTCGATCTCGCGTGTGCGCTGGCTGACCGACTACCTCGTCGCTGCGGCGGCGGCCGCAGCGCTCGTCCTGATCGCCGGCATCGCGGGCGCCGCGGTCGGCGCACTCATGACCGACGACACCGACACTCTCGTCCGCGACGCGGCGATCGCCGCCCTCGGCCAACTGCCGGCGGCGTGGGTGTTCGTCGGGCTCACCGCGCTCGTGTTCGTCCTCGCGCCCCGTCTGACGATCGCCGCGAGCTGGCTGCTCGTCGTCGTCGCCGCGATGATCGGGTTGTTCGGCCCGCTCTTCGGCCTGGCCCAGGCAGCGACCGAGGCATCGCCGTTCGCGGCAGCGCCGACTCCGACAGCCGACGGCGTGGACGCCGGCGGGCTGTGGTGGATCGGCATCGTGCTCGTGGCGTCCGTCGCGGCATCCCTCGGTGTGATGCAGCGGCGTGAGCTCGCGCCGGCGGGATGAGCGGGACGCCGGCACTGCGCGCATCGACTACCGTCGAGGGGTGAGCGAGACCCCCGACACCTACACCGTGGCCACCGACGGCGCTTGCAAGGGGAACCCCGGGCCGACCGGGTGGGCGTGGGTCGGCGAGGACGGCCAGTGGGCGGCGGGCGCGATCCCCGTCGGCACCAACAACATCGGCGAGCTGATGGGACTGCTGAAGGCGATCGAGGATCATGCCGGCACTGCGCACCTCGTTGTGCAGGCCGATTCGAAGTACGCCATCGACACGTACTCCTCATGGATGGATGCCCACCGCCGACGTGGCTGGAAGACATCGACCGGGGCTCCGACGAAGAACCGCGATCTGCTCGAGCAGCTCATCGCCGCGCGCGACGCGCGGCGGCAGGCGGGGTTGCCGGATGTGGTTCTCGAGCATGTCCGCGGCCACCGCGGCCACATCCTGAACGAGTGGGCAGACGAGCGCGCCGTGCGCGGTGCCGAGCACGCCGCGAAGGGTACGGCGAGCGCGTGGTCGAGCCTCGGCGGGCTGCACCCGATCCTCGACGTCAGCGCCGCGCCCGCGAGAAAACGCTGACCGCGCCCCGCGCCCCGGCGCTCGACACCGCACTACACCCCGGTGCTGCCCTCGAACAGTCCGATGTGGTTGCCGTCGGGATCGACGATCACGGCCCACCAGCTCGTGTCGGTGATGGGCTGCTTCGCCATCGCGACGGTCGCACCCGCCGCCTCGGCCTTGACGACCGTCTCGTCGATCGAGTCGACCTCGACGTACGACCGGGGCTGAGTGAATCCGTCACCGCGCGGCGCGAGCCCGCCGCCCGAGATGCCGTTCGGGGCCGACCACATGGGGTAGCCCTCGAAGCCCGGCATCTCGGCGATCTGCCAGCCGAACAGGTCGGAGTAGAACCCGGCGGCCTTCGTCAGATCGGACACCGGGATATCGATGTGGGTGATGTCTCCATGCGCCATGGTGGCTCCCTTCGCCGGCCACAGTATCCGCCGCCGTCAGCACGCTCGCAAGAGGGTCAGGATGCCGCGATCAGCTCTTCCAGCTTGGCGACGGCGGCTCGCTGGCCTGCCACCAGGCGCGTCCGAACCTGGGCGAGCGGCATCCATTCGACGCGATCGACCTCGGGGAACGACTGCCGGCGGCCCGAGCGCGGCGGCCATTCCAGCTCGAACTCGCCGAAGACGAAGTCTGCGTCCGTCGCCGCGAATCCCGAGCCGTCGGAGACGAAGACGGTCACACGCTTGCCCGACGAGTAGGCAAAGGTACCGAGCTCGGCGTAGTCACCGGCGGGAGGGGCGACGCCGAGCTCTTCGCGGAACTCGCGTTTCGCGGCATCCAGCGCCCCCTCGACGGCCTCGTCGTATTCCCCCTTCGGAATGGACCAGGCGCCGGCGTCTTTCGTCGCCCAGAACGGCCCGCCCATGTGCGCGACGAGCGCCGACACCCCGCCGTCCGGATCGATCCGGTACAGCAGGATGCCGGCGCTCGTGACCGCCATCGGCGGATCAGGCCGGACGGCTCTTCGGCGATACCGTGTACGTCTCGGCGCCGTCGGTCACCGCGACGCCGCTCAGCGCATCGTTGACCGCCTGGTAGGTGGCGTCGTCGAGCGTGATGTCGGATGCCTTGACGGTGTCCTCCAGCTGTTCGGGGCGCGACGCGCCCACGAGCGCCGCGGCGATGTTGGGGTTGTGCAGCACCCACGCGAGCGAGAGCTGCGGCACCGTGATGCCCGCGTCGGCGGCGATGGGCCCCAGCTTCTGCACGGCCGTGAGCACGTCGTCGTTCAAGAAGCGCTTGATGAAGTTCGCGCCGCTCTTCTCGTCGGTCGCCCGCGACCCTTCCGGCACGGGCTGGCCGGGCAGGTACTTGCCGGTGAGCACCCCCTGCGCGAGCGGAGACCAGACGATCTGCGACATTCCGAGCTCTTCCGAGGTCGGGATCACCTTGTCTTCGATGACGCGCCACAGCGCGGAGTACTGCGGCTGGTTCGACACCAGCTGGAACCCGAGCTGCTGGGCGAGCGCATGCCCTTCGCGCAACTGCTCGGCCGTCCACTCGCTGACGCCGATGTAGAGCGCCTTGCCCTGACGCACGATGTCGGCGAACGCCTGCATCGTCTCCTCGAGAGGCGTCTCGTAGTCGTAGCGGTGCGCCTGATACAGGTCGACGTAGTCGAGCTCGAGGCGCTTCAGCGAGCCGTGGATGCCGTCCATGATGTGCTTGCGCGACAGGCCCGTATCGTTCGGGCCCTTCTTGCCGATCGGCCAGTAGACCTTCGTGAAGATCTCGAGGTTCGCGCGCTCCTGGCCCTTGAGAGCCTTCGCGAGTACGACCTCCGCCGCGGTGTTCGCGTAGGCATCGGCGGTGTCGAACGTCGTGATGCCGAGGTCGAGCGCCTTGTGCACCGTCGCGATCGCGGCGTCGTCACCGACCTGCGAGGCGTGCGTCACCCAGTTGCCGTAAGTGATCTCCGAGATCTTGAACCCGCTGTTGCCGAGGTACCGATAGTTGACCATGTCTCCACGCTACTCGCGCACGAGAGGGTGCGGCGATGCCCCTTCCGTCCCGCCGCGGACGTTGGTAAAGGTGGAAGGGTGCGATGGACAGACGAGCTCGGCGCCTGGGCGGCGCGTCAACGCTGGTACGCCGGGAAGAGCCATGAACCCCGATTCCGGCTGATCGATCAGCAGCCGGTTCCCGGTGCGACCCGCTTCCTCGTGATGGACGACGCCGGGGGGCGCCCGACCTTGTACCAGGTGCCGATCAGCGCGCGCGACGAGTCCAACGGTAGCGGGCCGGAAGACGCCCGCATCGCCGAGCAGGACGGCGCGCTTCTCGTCGATGCGGCCCGCGAGAGCGACTTCACCCTCGGCATCCTGACCGAGATGGGCATCGACGCGGGCGGGGTGACCGGTTCGCGAGTCCTGTCCGGAGAGCAGTCGAACACGTCGATCGTGTACGACGTCTCCGGTCGTCCGGAGATCATCGTGAAGCTGTTCCGCACGCTGCACCACGGCGAGAACCCCGACGTCACCGTGCAGCGGGTGCTGAGCGAATGGGGGTCGCCTTTCGTGGCGCGCTTCTACGGCAGCCTCGACGCGGACTGGCCGGACGTCGGCCGCCCGACGGGAACGTCGCGCGGCACGGTGGCATTCGCGCAGGAGTTCCTCGCCGGAGCGCGCGACGGATGGGAAGCAGCCCTGGGCGGCGCCCGCGTCGCGGAGGACTTCACGGAATCCGCGCGTGATCTCGGCATCGCCGTCGCGGGCGTGCACGTTGCCCTCGCGGAGGCGCTGCCCACCGTTTCGACCACGGATGCCGATGTCGATGCCATCTCCGGCGCCTGGAGACGGCGCCTGCGCATCGCCTGCGCCGAGGTGCCCGCCGTCGCGGAGCGGGCCGACGCCATCACCGATGCCTATGCCGAGGCCCGCGGGCGGCCGTGGCCGGACCTGCAGCGCATCCACGGTGACCTGCACCTCGGCCAGGTGCTGTCGGTGCCGGACGGCGGGTGGCGACTGGTCGACTTCGAAGGCGAGCCCTTGCGCCCGATGGCGGAGCGGACGGCACCCGATCTTCCGCCGCGGGACGTCGCCGGCATGCTGCGCTCTTTCGATTACGCGGCGGCCGTGGGTGAGGGCCCCCAGCCTGCAGCATGGGCTGCGGCGTGTCGTTCGGCGTTCCTCGACGGTTACGCGATGAGCTCGTCGACGGCGCTCGACCCCGTGCTGCTGCGTGCGCTCGTGCTCGACAAGGCTGTCTATGAGTCGATCTACGAGGCGCGCAACCGCCCGGCCTGGCTGCCGGTGCCCCTCTCCGGGATCGACACCGAGCTCGCCTGAGGCGGGTCAGTCGATAGGCGGAGCCGACAGCAGGAAGAACCGCGCCCCGTACGGAGGCAGTGAGACGCTGAAGCTCTGCAGGTCGTCGACCCGGCCGGTCTCCTCTTCCGTCTCGGCATCGACGACCACGCTGTGCGGGATCAGCTGCTCGGATCGCACGGTGCCCTCCGTGGGCTCCGCTCCGAAATTCAGCACGGTGACCTGCATCGGCGCTTCGCCGCGCGGGTCGCCGTCGTCGAGGCGGTGAACGAGGACGAGCATGCCGGGATGCGCGACCTCGGGGATGTCGACCTGCGTGGCCGTGGCGATGCCGTGCCGTCGCCGCAGCTCGAGAATGCGCGACAGCCGCGACGCGAACGATCCCGGATCGCGCAACTGCTCCGGCAGCGGGCCGTAGAGCGCCCGGCCGCGCGGCATCCCGGCCGCCGAACGGGTCGCCTCGGGATCGACCCCCAGCAGATCGTGCGCACCGCGCTCGATCCAGCGCGTGTCGCCCGCACGGAGCAGGTCGGCGATCTCTTCGGCGGGCACCGTGAGCATGCCGACGAGGTCCCATCCCGACAGGGCGAACACACCGGGCTGCCAAGCGTTGTAGGCGCACAGCAGCAGATGCGCCTCGCGGATGGTCGGCACGTCGGCGTCCGTCACCTCGTCGAGGCGACTCACGCCCCGCGTCGCTGCGATGAGCGACGCGGTCGTGCAGGCGATGCCGTTCTGCGTGAACACCCGGTTGAAGTCGGCGGCCCCGGTGAGACGCTCGGTGAGGTCGGCGCGCACTTCTTCGGCGAGTTCGCCACCGGTGATCTCGCGCCCGCGGAAGCGGTAGACGTCGTCGCCGTGACGGGTGGCCCAGTGCACGAGTTCGTAGGTGAGCTCGTCGTGGTTCTGCAGTCCGTGCACGAGCTGCACGGGCTGCACTCCGAGTTCCAGCGACGAGGTCAGTGCGAGGCGCAGAAACTCCGTCTGACCGGTGGCCAGCGCGTGGTGGTAGCCGGGCCTGCCGATGAAGTCGTAGGAGAGGTCGGCGCCGACGGCGCCGGTGTCGCGGATGTCCTCGATCGTGAGGTTGAGCTCTTGGAAGGTGAATCCGCCGACCTTGCGGACCATGCCCGCGATGATGTGGTTCGCCGCGTGCGAGAGCGGGTGACCCTCGGACCACGCCGGAAGGCCCTCCGCGCTCTTCTCCACCCCGAGGAATCCGTTCGCGTCGAGGCGCAGCGCGCCGGCGCCCAGCTCGCCGAGCGAGTGCAGGGCGTCGCCGATGACCAGCCGCATACCCGCGAACGTCGGGTCGAGCCAGTTGATCGACGGCTGACCCTGCTTGAAGTAGTGCAGGTAGACCCAGCGGCGCGAGACCCCATCGGGACCCGTCACCGGTGCTGTCGCGCTCCAGTTCGTCTCCTTCACGCCCGGGGTGTAGAAGATGACCCGCTGCAGCGCTCCGATGATGTATCCGCGTTCAGAGAGCTCATGTTCAGCAGCCGGGTCGAGATTCACGCTGTCTTCGCCTTCGGGCACCTCCGGGAGCAGCGCCCAGTCCTCGGGCGGGATCTCGACCATGTGGTAGATGCCCGGATAGTCCTTGTACCCCATCTCGGCCAGCCGGAAGTCGGCGCCCTTGCCCGTGTGTCCGGGCACGATGTCGTCGATCACGCTGCCGCCGTGCGCGTCGGCGACATCGCAGAGCGTGCGGAACTCGTCTTCGGTGCCGAACGCCGAATCGATCGCCGTGCTGATGCGGTCGAAGTGGCCGTCGACGCTCGGCGTCTCACTCCACCCGACGATGCCGCCCGCGCTCTTGACCGGACCGGTGTGAATGGCGGTGATCCCGATCCTCTCGAACGCCGACCACAGAGCATCGTCTCCGAGCGCAGCGAGGAAGGACTGCCCGGGACGGGTGATCAGTGAGATCGGGTAGGCCGTGAACCAGACATCGGAGGTCGCGATGGCGCGACGGGCATCCGGTCGGGCATAGGGGTTCCGCCACATCGACGGCTGCCCGGAAAGCTGGCGCGCGAGCACATCGGCATCCTTGAGCATCGAGCGGCGCACGAGCCATTCGATGTACGAGGGGTTCGTGCCGTTCGCGGTGCGCGGATCCGTCGTGTTGCGACGTACGCTGCCGCGGCGGAACTGATCCCGCGGTCGCAGACGGCGCGGCCGGGCGGGGTAGCGCTGCTCGTCGTAGCTGATCTCGGGCGCATCGATGTCGGGCGCATCGTCGCCATCCGCCGGCTGAATCGAACCGGGCAGGGTGATGGGGGCGGTGTACAGGTTCTCCGACCGGTCGTCGTCGCGCAGCATGCTCCTACGCTAGAAGATGGACCGGGTCGAAACGAGGGGT
>QFPD01000049.1 GCA_003248845.1 Microbacterium sp.
GCTTCGACTGGATGATCACGATCGGTTCCGCCGTTCCCGCTCTTCTCTGGGGCGTCGCGGTCGGCAACATCGTGCAGGGCGTCCCCATCGATGCCGACAAGAACTTCACCGGTTCGCTGCTCACACTTCTGAACCCCTACGGGCTCTGGGTCGGCGTCACGACGCTCCTCCTCTTCTTCCTGCACGGCGTCTACTTCGTGGGGCTCAAGACCGACGGCCAGGTGCACCACGACGCGCAGGCGCTCGGCAAGAAGCTCGCGATCCCGACGGTGATCTTCGCGGCCGGCTGCGTCGTGTGGACGATCGCCATCGCGGCGGGCCGCGACGCGCCCCTGCTGTGGGCCGTGATCGCGTGCGGCGTCATCGCCGCGGTCGCACTCCTGGCATCCGTCGCCTTCAACTGGGTCGACCGTGACGGCCGCGCCTTCGCCGCGGGCGCGGTGACCATCGTCTTCGCCGTGCTGACGCTGTGGCTGGCGCTCTTCCCGTACGTCATGCCGGCGTCGAACGACCCCGCGAACAGCCTCACGATCGCCAACGCGTCGTCGACCCAGATGACTCTCGAGATCATGAGCTGGGCGGCGCTCGTCTTCCTCCCGCTCGTGCTGGCCTACCAGGCCTGGACGTACTGGGTGTTCCGCAAGCGCGTCACCCGCACCATGATCGAGAAGGCAGAGGCCTCCGCGCACTGACCGGCCTCCGCGGCAGCGGGTCGCGCGACGGCGGATGCCGCGATGCGCGGCCCGCGCCGAGCGGGATCTGGGAGGATCGAAGCATGGCACCCGACCCGGCTCCGGCGCGCGTGCGCCCGGTCGATCCGCGGCTCGTGCGGTACGCCGCGGCTTCGCGCGGGTTCTTCCTCGCAATCGCCGTGATCGGCGTCGCGCAGACCGCCGTCGTCGTCGCGTTCGCGTGGCTGCTGACCAGTGCGATCACGCGGGTCATCGCGGGCACGTCGTGGGCGGAGCTCACCGCCATCCTGAGCGCGCTCGGCGCCGTGGCAGCGCTCCGCGCGATGCTGCTGTGGGCGCGCGAGTCCCTGTCGGCTCGGGCGTCCGCGCGCGTGCAGGTGCAGCTGCGCGAGCGGCTCGTCGCCGCCGTCGGCGCGCTCGGTCCGGGCTGGCTCGCGGGCCGCAACACGGCGCAGCTCGCCGTCACCGCCGGACGCGGCCTCGAAGCCCTCGATGCCTACTTCGGCCGGTATCTGCCGCAGCTCGTGCTGACCGTCATCGCAACGCCGGTTCTCGTCGCCGTCATGTGGTCGCAGGACTGGGTGTCTGGGTTCACGGTGCTCATCACCCTCCCCCTCATCCCGCTGTTCATGGTGCTGATCGGCCTCGCGACGCGCACCGTGCAGCAGAAGCAGTGGCGCACCCTCGGACAACTCGCCGCCCGATTCGCCGACACGGTGCAGGGACTCGCGACCCTCAAGGTCTTCGGGCGCCAGCACCGCGCGGCATCCTCGATCGAGAAGGTCACGAACGCCTATCGCGGCGAGACGATGCGGGTGCTGCGGGTGTCGTTCCTCTCCGGGTTCGCACTCGAGCTCCTGGCATCCATCTCGGTCGCGATCGTCGCCGTGTCGATCGGCTTCCGCCTGCTCGACGGGTCGTTGACGCTCACGGTGGGCCTGTTCGTCCTCCTGCTCGCACCCGAGGCCTACCTCCCGCTGCGACAGGTCGGGGTGCAGTTCCACGCCGCCGCCGAAGGCGTCGCTGCGACCGACGACGTCTTCGCCGTGCTCGACGACGCAGCCGGCGCCGGAGTCGTTTCCGGTGCCCCTCAGCCACAGCAGATCCCCGAGAATGGCCGCGTCGAGCTGCAAGGGGTGCGCGTCCGCCGAGGCGACGTGCTCCTGCCCGCGGTCACCTTCACCGCGACGCCCGGCACCGTCACTCTTCTCGAGGGGCCGAGCGGGTCGGGCAAATCGAGTCTGCTCGCCGCACTCCGCGGCGCGGCGAGCTTCGAGGGTGGCGTGACGGTGGGCGGGATATCGCTCGCCGAACTGCGCGCGGCGGAGTGGCTCGCGTGGGCGGGCCAGCAGCCCGGACTCATCGCCGACACGATCAGCCACAACGTCGCGCTGGGCGACCGGGGCGGCGCGGACGCGCAGCCCGACCTCGTCGCCCGCGCACTGCACCTCGCGCAGGCCGGAGAACTCGACCCCGCACGCGTACTCGGCGTGCAGGGTGCGGGCCTGTCCGGCGGGCAGGCGCAGCGCGTCGCGGTCGCGCGCGCCTTCTACCGACGCCTCCGCGGGCGTGCCACGGTCGTCGCCCTCGACGAGCCGAGCTCCGCGCTGGATGCCGAGACCGAGGCGGCACTCTGGCACGCCGTGCGCGGCATGGCCGACGATGGCGCCACGGTCCTCCTCGTGTCCCACCGCCGCTCAGCACGGGAGATCGCCGACCAGGTCGTCACCCTCGCGCCCCGCGCAGCGGAGGTGGCGGCATGACGTCCGCTGCCACGACCCCCGCTGAGATCCTGCGCCGCGCGATGCCTCCGCTGCGCCGGTTCTGGGCGGGCGCGGCCTCGGGGTTCCTCTCCGAGGCCTCCGCCGTCGCCCTGCTCGCCTGCAGTGCGTGGCTCATCGTGCGCGCGAGCGAGCAACCCGCCGTGATGTACCTCTCCGCCGCTGTCGTGGGCGTCCGCGCATTCGCGTTGAGCCGGGCCGCGTTCCGCTACACCGAGCGCCTCGCGAGCCACGACGCGGCACTGCGACAGCTCGCCGTCACCCGAACCGACCTCGTCCGCCGGCTGATCCCGCTCGCGCCGGACGGCCTCGCCCGCACGCGTCGCGGCTCTGTTCTCGGTGCGCTCGTCGACGACGTCGACGAGCTGCAGAACCTGCCGCTGCGGGTCGTCCTGCCGCTCGTCTCGTCGACGACGGTCGCGCTCGGGGCGGTTCTGCTCGTCGCGTTCGTGTGGTGGCCGGCGGCGCTGACCCTGCTCGGATGCCTCGTGCTAGCCGCCCTCGTCGCGACCGGATGGGGCTGGGCCGCGGGCTCGTGCGCGGAGCGGCGCATCGCGCCGCTCCGCGCACGCCTCGCCGACGCCGTGCTCGACCACCTCGGCAGCCTCGACGTGCTCGTCGCCTACGGCGCCGAGCACGCCAGCGCCCGCCGCATCGCGAACGCGGACGCCGATCTCCGGCGCGCCGTGACACGGCGCGCCGGAGCGCAGGCCGGGACGACGGCGCTGGTCTCGCTCGCGGCGGGCGCGGCTTCGCTGGGCGCGGTCCTCGTGGCAGCTCCGGCCGTCGGCGACGGCACACTGACCGGTCCCGCCTTCGCCGTCGCGGTGCTCGTACCGATGGCGGTGTTCGAGGTGTTCTCCGCCGTCCCCGCGGCCGCGGCCGCGTGGCGGCAGGTGCGTGCCGCGGCGGAGCGGATCGCGGCATCCGTCCCCGCCGACGTTCCTGCCGGCATCCCGTCAGAGAGCGTTCCCGCTCCGACGGGCATCGCTCCCCCGCTCGGCGAGGGACTCGTGCTGAGCGGGGTCTCGGCGCGCTGGCCGTCCGCAGCGAACGGCAGCGATGACGCCCTGCCGCACGCTCTCCACGGCGTCGATCTCGCCGTCGCACCCGGCGAGCGCGTGCTCGTCGTGGGCTCGAGCGGGGCCGGCAAGACGACGCTCGCGCATGTGCTGCTGCGCTTCCTGGATCCGTCCGCAGGCCGATACGTCCTCGGGGGCAGGGATGTCGCGGACCTCAATCCCGATGACGTGCGCCTCACCGTGGGCCTGTGCGAACAGCAGCCCATGCTCTTCGACGAGGACATCCGGCAGAACCTGCTCTTCGCCCGCGAGACCGCGACCGACGCCGACCTCGAGGCCGTACTCGAACGCGTCGGCCTCGGGCCGTGGCTGCGCGAGCGTGGTGGGCTGTCGGCGCGCGTGGGCGAACGGGGTGCGCTCGTCTCCGGCGGTCAGGCGCAGCGCATCGCCCTCGCTCGAGCGCTCCTGCGGGGCTTCCCCGTCCTCGTCCTCGACGAGCCGACTGCGGGCGTCGATGCCGACGCCTCCGAGGCCCTCCTGACGGAACTGCTCGGCGCCGCCTCGCGCGATCAGACGGTCGTGCTCATCTCGCACGTCGCCGTTCCCGAAGGCCTCGTCGACCGGACGATAAGGCTGTCTGCGGGCGCGATCGTCTGAGCCCGGCGTCCGCCCCGGCCGTGCCGGTCCCGTGACGCCCGCAGCGATCGTGCCGCCCGCTAGCCTGGTGCCCATGTCCTCGCTCCCGGCGCCCGCGCACCCCGACCTCCGCGCGGCCGCGATCTCGGTCGAGGAGCACCGCGCGACGATCCTGGACGCCGTGCGTCCGCTCCCCGCAGTCTCCGTCGCTCTCGCGGAGGCCGCGGGCAGGACCCTCGCCCGCGACGCCCGCGCCGCCGTCGACGCGCCGCCCTTCGACAGCTCCGCGATGGACGGCTTCGCCGTGCGCAGCGCCGATGTCGACGCCGCGACGTCGACATCGCCCGCGCGTCTGCGCGTCGTCGCGGACCTCCCCGCGGGCGCGACGGCCGATCCCGCTCTCGGGCCGGGCGAGGCGGCCCGCATCATGACGGGGGCGCCCGTACCCACGGCGGCCGACGCCATCGTCCCCTTCGAGGACACGGCGGGCGGCCTCGCGGATTCGCTCTCGGAGATCTCGGTGCTCGCCCCGCCGCGCGCGGTCGGGGCCCACATCCGACGACGCGGCGAGGAGGGGCGACTCGGCGACGTCATCGTGCCTGCGGGCACCTGCCTCGGGCCGATGCAGCTCGCCGCTCTCGCCTCCGCCGGCGTCGACCGCATCGCCGTCGCCGCGCCTCCCCGAATCGTCGTGGTGTCGACCGGCAGCGAACTCGTCCCCGCGGGGTCCCCGCTGCGCCGGGGGCAGATCGCCGAGTCGAACGCGGCGATGATCGGGGGCCTCGCGACGCAGGCAGGTGCCGTCGTCGTCCGCGCGGTTCATGTCGACGACGACGGGGCGGCGCTCGCGGCCTTGCTCCACGACATCTCCACGAACACCGATCACATCGACGCGGTCGTCTTCACCGGGGGCGTGAGCGCGGGAGCGTACGAGGTCGTGCGCACAACCGTGCGCCCGATGAGCTTCGGCCCCGTGGCGATGCAGCCGGGCAGACCGCAGGGGTTCGGTGTCGCGACGCTCGCCGACGGGCGCTCGACGCTGCTGTTCGGGCTGCCCGGGAGCCCTGCGGGCGCCGCCGTCTCTTTCGAGGTCTTCGTCCGCCCCGCCCTCCTCGCACTTCAGGGGCGCGCACCGCACGACCGTGCGGTGCTGCGCATGCGCGCTGCCGAAGGGTGGCGCGCAGCCCGCGGCCGCCGGCAGTACCGCGCCGTGACGGTCGATCGCACCGATCCCGCGAAGTGGTCAGCGGCGCCTGTCGCACCAGGAGCGGTGCGGCTCGGCGCCGTGGACGGGTACGCCATCGTCCCACCGGAAGTGGATGTCGTCGCACCCGACGACCTCGTCGATGTCGTCCTGATCGGGTGAGCCGGGGAGAGCACACGATGATCGATGCGAGCGACGCGAGCGGTTCGACCGACGAAGAGTCGAACGGGGCGGCGGCGCCGTCGATGGGCGCGATCCTGCTCGCCGGCGGGCGCGGAACTCGTCTGGACGGTGTCGACAAGCCCCTCCTGATGATCGACGGCGACTCCCTCCTGAACCGCACGATCGATGCGGCCGCAGCGATGGGGGACGTCCGCCCGATCACGATCGTCGGGCCGGACCGCCCGGGCGCGTTCACTCCCGAGGACTCCCCCGCCCCTCTGCAGCTTGTGCGCGAGGATCCGCCCTACGGCGGTCCCGTGGCCGCGGTGATCGCCGCGCT
This sequence comes from Microbacterium sp., assembly GCA_003248845.1. Lineage (GTDB taxonomy): Bacteria > Actinomycetota > Actinomycetes > Actinomycetales > Microbacteriaceae > Microbacterium. Next base: position 5,838 of record QFPD01000049.1, read on the forward strand.
GGAGGCCTGGCGGGAGACCTGCTCCGAACTGCCGCATTGGACGATCGTGCTCGCCTGTGACCTCGTGGACCCGGCATCCGCCGTGGCGCGCCTGCACGACGCGCTGGCGACACTGATCGTGTCGCGCGCCCGTGCGGATGGCATCCATCTCACCGACCGCGACGGTCGCGCACAGTGGCTGATGGCCTGTTATCGCACGTCAGCGCTCGTTCGCGCCGCCCGCGCCGCCCCCGCGCGAGGCGCGGGCACGTCGATGCGCGCCCTCATCGGCCCACTGGATCTGATCGCGCTGCCCCCCGCCCCGGAGGAATCCGGACCGCTCGACATCGACACGTGGGACGATCTGCGCCGCGCCGGGGCACACGCGCCCGTCACCGCATCAGCCACCTCCACCGCACCCTCGAAGGAGACCCCATGAGCGACCGCACCCTTCCCCCCGAAGCACTGGATGCCTGGGCCAGCGCGCTCCGCACACGGTTCGGCCTCGATGGCGAGGACCTCCCCGTCGGGCTCATCCTGGACCTCGCCCGCGACGTCGCGAACGGAGTCGCCCGGCCGGCGGCGCCCTTCAGCGCCTTCGCCGCCGGGCTCGTCGCCGGCCGCGCGGGCGGTTCCCCGGACGATGTGCGCGACGCCGTCGCCGCGATCTCCGAACTCGCCCGTACGTGGGGCGAAGCCCCGCGCTGACGCGCGCGGCTCGACCCGTCAGAGCGAGCGGCCGAACGCGACGACGTCCGCGTGCGAGGGAATGCGCGTGAAGCCGACGCGCGGGTAGAAAGCGATCGCGCCGGCGTTGCGGCTGTCGGCCGCGAGGTGGAGTCCCGTCACGCCCCGTGCGCGGAGCGCGTCGATGAGCGTATCGATGAGGCGACGCCCGAAGCCCTGCCCCTGCAGCTCGGGCAACAGGTCGATGTGGAGGTGCGCCGGGTAGGTGTCGCCGAAGGGCTCGGCGCCGCCCCGGCGGCGATACGCGTACTCCACCGTCCCCTCTTGACGCGTCCGCTCCTCGGCGGGCGCGGACGGGCGCGGCCAGCGCTGAGCGAACTGCGGCCACCAGGACTGCGCGAACCAGTCTTCGAACGCGCGCGTGTCATCGGTTCCGACGACGTACCCGACAACGCGGCCGTCGTCCGCCTCGACGACGAACGCCAGATCAGGATGCCGCGTCACATACGGCAGCACGAACACCTCTCCCCACAGATCGTCATCGGAGAAGACTCCGGTGGCGTCGACCCCGGAATCCGCGGTGCGCACGCAGATGTCCGAGAGCGCCAGCTCGTCGCCGGCGCGGAAGGGACGGATGAACGGCACCCGTTCAGTCTACGAGCGGTCGGTCGCGACCACCGGCTGCCGAGTCGCCCCGGCGGCCTCCGCTTCGGCCTCCGCCGCAGCCGTGATGCGCTCCGCCATCCCGCGGAAGATGAACCCGTGGAAAGGCAGCACGGCGAGCCAATACAGCCGGCCGGCAAGCCCGGCCGGAAAGAACACTGCCCGCTGCCGATACACCGAGCCGCCGCCGGAGTCCGGCTCGCAGGCGAGATCGAGCCATGCGAGACCGGGGACCTTCATCTCGGCCCGCAGCCTCAGCAGCTTGTCAGGCTCGGCCTTTTCGACGCGCCAGAAGTCGATGACGTCGCCCACCGCGACGCGGGACCGACTGCGCCGGCCGCGGGAGAGGCCGACCCCGCCGACGAGGCGATCCATCCACCCGCGGATCGCCCACAACACGGGGGCGGAGTACCACCCGTTGACCCCGCCGATCCCCGCGATGACCGCCCAGAGGTCGTCGACCGGCGCCGGGGTGCGCACGACCCGAATGTCGGTGAACACCGTACGCCCCGCCCACTCCGGGTCGGACGGCAGTGGATCGGACGGGATGCCGGTGACCTCGGCATCCTGCCAGCTCGTCTCCACCGTGTCGGCCTCGACCCGGCCGAGCGCGAGCGCGACGGCGCGCCGGTACGGCGTCAGGCCGCCTGCGGGCCGCGGAATGAGCGCGTCGACGTCGTGGTCGTCCATGACGCAGTCGTGTTGCAGCGACGCGATGAGGGGGCGCGCGATCGCGCGCGGGACCGGTGTGACGACGTTCACCCAGTGCGACGCGAGCCCCGGAGTGAGAACGGGGAGCGCCGCGATGGGCCGCTGCCGAAGTCCCGCCTCCACGGCGTAGCCGTTCATCATCTGCCCGTAGCGCAGCACGTCGGGTCCGCCGATGTCGACCGCCCGGTTGACGTCGGGCGCGACCCGCGCGGCTCCCAGCAGGTAGTGGAGCACGTCACGGACCGCGATCGGCTGGATGAAGTTGCGCACCCACTTCGGCGCCGGCACGTAGGGCAGCACCTCGGTGAGGTGCCGGATCATCTCGAACGACGCCGACCCCGACCCGATGACGACCCCCGCCTGCAGCTCGAGCGTGGGCATCCCGCTCCGGAGGAACACCTCGCCCACGTCGACACGCGAACGCAGGTGCGGACTCAGGGGCACCCCCTCGGGATGCAAGCCGCCGAGGTAGACGACGCGTCCGACGGATGCCGCGGATGCCGCCGCCGCGACGGCGCGCGCCGCCGCGAGATCCGCCCGTTCGAACCCCGCGCCCTCCCCCATCGAGTGGATGAGGTAGTACAGCACGTCGACGTCCGCACACGCGGTCTCGAGAGCCGCCGTGTCCGTCGCCGTGCCCGCGACGACATCGACCGCGTCGGCCCAGTCGAACGCGGCGAGCCGAGCGGGATCGCGCACGAGCACCCGCACGCGGTACCCCGCGGCCACGAGGCGCGGCACGAGCCGACCGCCGATGTAGCCGGTGGCGCCGAGAACGAGTGCGCGCGGAGCGGTGCCGTCCGCGCGGGGGACGGCGCGCAGCTCCTCCTCGCGTCCGGTCGGGGTAGACAGTTCAGCCATGCGGCGAGCGTACGACGACCCATGCACCGTCGCGACGGGCTTGCGCCCCGGCATCCGCCGGGCTAGGTCTTCCGGTCAGCGCCTTCCCGTGCCGAACATCCCACGGATGACCGAGTTGAGGATCGTCTGCGTCGTCTTGGAGTTCAGCACCTGCTCGAGGGGTGACGCGTCGGCCTTGCGCGTGGTGCGGGTACGCGACGTGCCGCCGGAGGCCTTCATGAGCCTGTCGTACTCCTTCTGCCGCTCCTTCTCGGCGGCGGCCTCGGCCTTCTGCGCCGCGGCCTGCTGTTTCGCGAGCTCCTTGTCGGTCTCGGCCTGCGCCTTCGCCGCAGCGGCAGCCGCCTCCGCCTCGGCCACGGCGTTCATCTTGGCCGTGAGGATCTCACGCGCCGACTCGCGGTCGATCGGCGTGCCGTAGCGCGGCAGCAGGACGGATGCCGCGACCGCGGCATCGATCTGGGCATCCGGCGTCGGCGACATGAGCCCCTGCGGCGCGCGCAGGCGCGTCCACGCGACCGGCGTCGGCGCGCCCTTCTCGCTCATGACGGTGACGATCGCCTCTCCCGTGCCGAGCTCCTGCAGCGTGCGCTCGAGGTCGTACCCGCTCTTGGGGTACGTGCCCACGGTCGCACGCAGCGCCTTGGCGTCGTCGGGCGTGAACGCCCGCAGGGCGTGCTGCACCCGCGATCCGAGCTGTCCGAGGACGTCGGCGGGGACGTCCTTGGGCGTCTGCGTCACGAAGAAGACGCCGACGCCCTTCGAGCGGATGAGCCGCACCGTCTGGACGATCTGCGCGAGGAAGTCCTTCG
>QFPD01000050.1 GCA_003248845.1 Microbacterium sp.
GACGCTGGTGCGCGTCGACTCCGACGGCGCATGCGAACTCCTCGACAACGCGCTCGCGCTGCTGGGCGCGTCCGCGCCGTCCGCGGCGGCGGCGCCCGTCAGTCCTGAGCGGGCCGACGGCTGACGATGACCGTGCGCTGAGTGAGGACGGGAAGCTGAGCGAAGACCGACTCGTCGACACCGAACACCGCCGCAAGGACGTGCGGCGGCAGGGACGAGATCGACTGCGCCAGCGGAACGTCGTCGAGCGGCTCGGCGGAGTCGGCATTGAAGACGATGAGCACGATCCGGTCTTCGGTATCGCTGGCGTTCTCGAAGTAGTGGAAGTGGCCCTGGGGGGGCGAAGATCGCGTCCCCCGCTCCCCCCTCGAACACGTCCTGTAGAGTTGGGGCCGACGAAGCTCCACCGCACGCGCCCGGACAGCACGACGTTCATCTCCCATGCGCTCGGATGCCAGTGCGGCTCGCGCGCGCCGCCGGGACGGAGACGCGCGAGGTAGACAGCGTCCTTCTGATCGGTCAGGATCGGCCAGACCCCGGAACGCGCTCCCTGCAGGCTGCCACCATCGAAGTCGTCGGATGTGGCCGACTGCAGGTGGAACAGGTGCGGGTGGTCGGGATCGACCCCTCCCGCGGGGGCGTAGTCGGATGCCGGCAGCCCAGCCAGGCCGCGCCGATCCCCCCCCTCCGTCGGAGGCGTCGAATGATCTCGCACGCGATCGGTCGCCCGCAATCAACACGCGGGCCTGTCTTGGGCACGCTGACCGGATCGCTGCGAGAGGGGTACTCTCGCGCTGAACTACGACCGTCGCCACACAGCTGCGCGCCCCGGGGGGCCGCCGGACCCGTGGTCTTCGCACCGCGCCACGAAACAGTCAAGGAGTCGTCATGACCGGAATCACCGATGAAGGCATCGAGATCGACCGCGAGTTCATCGCTCCGCCTTCCGCGGTGTTCGCCGCGTGGACCACTCCCGAGTCGTTCGCGCAGTGGTTCGGCGGTCGTGACGTCGTGGTCCCGATCGACTCTCTCCACTTTCACGCCGAGCTCGGGCGGGTGGCAGACGTTCCTCAACGTCGTCGCGGAGATCGCCGAGGCCTGATCCCATCCGCGGTGTTCACGGCCGACCGCGAGCGGAGCAGAGACGGCGCCGCGGTGCGATGACGCGAACGGGATTGACGAAAGCCCCGGCAGATCCTCAGATCCACCGGGGCTTTCTCCGGTCGGGATGACAGGATTTGAACCTGCGACCCCTTGACCCCCAGTCAAGTGCGCTACCAAGCTGCGCCACATCCCGGTCCGTCATCCGCACGCGGACAACTCCCCTATCCTAACGGGTCCGCGCGGGCGTCGCGAACCGAATGGGGCGCCGGGCGCGGCGCGTGATCCTGCGCGATGTCGGAGCGCGCGCGTACGGTGTCGGCATGAGCGAGATCGAGATCCGCCCGGCGTCCGCCGACCGCTTCGCCGACGCCGAGCACGCACTCACGGGCGGCGGCGACGGGGCGTCCTGCTGGTGCCAGTGGTGGATGCTGACGAACAAGGAGTTCAGCGCCGCAACCCGCGAAGAGAAGCGCGAGCTCCTGCGCTCGGATCTCACGCACGAGCGGGCGTCCGCCCTGATCGCCTACGTCGACGGCGAGGCGGCTGGATGGGTCAAGGTCTCCCCTCGCCCCGACCAACCGCGCCTCGCGCGCACGCGCGCGTTCCAAGAGTCGCCCGAGCCGTTCGAGGACGGCTCGGTGTGGGCGGTCACGTGCTTCGTCGTGCGGCGCGAGCACCGCGGCGCGGGGCTCAGCTCGCGCCTTCTCGCTGCGGCGGTCGATCACGCGCGCCGTCACGGCGCCCGTGTCGTCGAGGGCTATCCGGTGGATGCCGGGGCCACGAAGACGTCGTCGAACGAGCTTTTCCACGGCGCGCTGTCCACGTTCCTCGACGCCGGCTTCTCGGAGGTCGCGCGACCGAAGCCCGCGCGGCCGATCGTGACCCTCACCGTCGACTGACGCCAGGGGCGCTTACGATGGACCGGGGCCCGCGACGTGCCCTGAGCCCGCCCGCGCGAAGGAGCCCTGTGGCCGCACCGTCCTCGACCCCGGCCAGCGTCGACCGCGCACCCGCGCGCACCAGATGGTGGGGATTCGGCGTCTACGCCGCTGTATCTGCGGCCCACGTCCTCGCTCTGATCGCACGCGCCGACTCGTTCGTCTACCCGACGAAGCTGCTTCTCATGCCGGCGCTCGCGCTCGCCGCACTCGTCGCGCTCGGCACGGCCGCGAACTCGCGCGCAGGCGCGCTGCTCCTTCTCGCGACCGCTCTCTCGTGGCTCGGCGACGGCGCAGGATTCTTCTTCCCGTTCCTCGCCGACGAGCTGCCCGCGATGCTCCTGTGCTTCGGTCTCGCGCACCTCGCCTACATCGTCCTCTTCCAGCGCGACCTCGCGCGTCGGCCGATACCGCGGTGGACACTCGCGTACTCCGTGTGGTGGGTGGGAATGATCGTGCTGCTGTGGCCGCATCTCGGCGCTCTCGCGATCGCCGTCGCAGCGTACGGCCTCGTCCTCGGCGGGACGGCGGCGTCGGCCGCGCGCGGCTCCCGTATCACCGCGACGGGCGGCGCCTTCTTCCTGGCGTCCGATACCCTCCTCGCGCTGCTGCTCTTCCTCCCGGGCATGTCCGCCGCGCTGACCGGCCCGTGGGTCATGCTGACGTACACGATCGGTCAGGGTCTGCTCGTCCTCGGCGCGGTTCGCCTGCTCGCGCCCGCACAGGAGAGGAACCGATGACGGGGTCGGTGCGCGTGGATGCCTGGATGTGGGCCGTGCGCGTCTACAAGACCCGATCGGCCGCCACCACCGCATGCCGCGCAGGGCATGTACGCGTCGGCGGCGAGAAGGCCAAGGCGGCGCAGCCCGTGCGCGTCGGCGACGAGCTGCGTATACGGATCGCCGGGTTCGATCGCATCCTCGTCGTTCGGCAGCTGCTGACCAAGCGCGTCGGGGCGCCTGGCCCTCGTCGCCGTACGCGATCGCGGCGCCGGGCGCCCCACCAAACGGGAACGCCGAGAGATCGACCGGCTGCGCGGCCGCGACGACGGCGAGTAGTCGGGGCCGCGGATCAGACTTCCAGCCACCGCGGGCCGTGGACGGTCGCCCCGAGCTCCTCGACCCGGCCACGCAATGCGCGGTCACTCGTGACCACCGTGACCGACTTCCCGGCATCGATCAGTGCGCCGGCCTCGGCAACGATCGCGTCGTCGCCTGCATCGGGAGCGCGCACAATGCGCACGCCATCCGCCGCGGCATCCGCGACGTCGCGCGCCTGACCCTCGACGACCGCGACGACCTCGGGGAACCACAGGCTGCCCGGCAGGCCCAGTCGCGCGGCGTCCATGCCGTCGGCGCTGAGAGGCTCGAGGCGGTCGAGCAGACGCGCCGCCGCCCCCGCACGGTCGCGCCACCAGCCGTCGGGGACCGAGCCGATGACGTTCGCGGCATCCACCACGATCGCGGGCTTCACGGTCAGCAGAGCGCGCAGCAACGGCCAGGCGGCGGCGAATCCGGGGTGGAGCGGGCGCGATTCGACACCGTCGAGAGGAACCCAGGCGAGCTCCCTGCTCTCCGGGTCGCTGATGACGGGCTCGAACGGCGTCTCGACGTCGGCGACGAGTGTCGAGTAGGTCCAGATCTCGGCGTCGTAGACGCTGATGAGGCGCGGGCGTACGGCGGACGCCGGAACACCCGCTTCCTCCGCCGATTCGCGCAGCGCCGCCTCGCAGGCGGACTCGTGCTCGTGCCGCGCTCCACCGGGCAGCGCCCACGTGTCGCCATGGTGACTCCACGAGACGCGATGCTGCAGCAGGATGCCGCGATCCGGGTCGAACGCGAGGAGCCCGGCCGCGCCGAACCTTCCCCAGTACCGAGTGCCGTCCTCGGCGACGACCCAGGCGTCACCGGGATCGCGGGGCCCGTCCGGGCGACGCGGCTCACCGGGAGCGGGGGGCACGATCGTCACGCGTCCAGCCTGTCACACGAAGACTCCACCCGAGGCGTGCGCGTCACAATCCGGAGCGACACGCCACATCTGCGTCCATCACGAGGTCTGACCACAACATATGGTGGTCAGACCACAGTCCTCACTTCACCTCCGGAAGAAGACCCCCATGGCATCCATCCGCACGATCACCGTGAAGGACACGATCGAGGAGTATCTCGCCCGCGCCGACTGGCGCGTCAACGCAAACGCGAACCAGGGCTATTCCCTGGGCGGGCTCATCCTCAACGCGTCGGGCAAGCTCATCGCCAACTACTGGCTCGACGAGGTCTACTCCCCCGCCGCGGCCGACGCCCACCGCGCGGGCGACCTCCACCTCCACGACCTCGACGTCCTGGCCGGCTATTGCGCCGGCTGGTCGCTGCGGATGGTCCTCGAACAGGGCATGGGCGGCGTGCCGGGCCGCGTGTCGAGCGCACCTCCGCGGCACTTCTCGAGCGCACTCGGCCAGCTCGTGAACTTCCTCGGCACCCTCCAGAACGAGTGGGCGGGGGCACAGGCCTTCTCCTCCTTCGACACCTACCTCGCCCCGTACGTCCGCCGCGACGCACTGGCGTACCCGCAGGTACGCCAGGCGATGCAGGAGTTCGTCTTCAACCTCAATGTGCCGAGCCGCTGGGGCACGCAGACCCCGTTCACGAACCTCACCTTCGACTGGGTCTGCCCCGGCGATCTGCGCGCGCAGCGCCCGCTGATCGCCGGAGAGGTGCAGGACTTCGCTTACGGCGACCTCGCCGCCGAGATGGCGCTCATCAACCGCGCCTTCATCGAGGTGATGACCGAGGGCGATGCCCAGGGGCGCGCCTTCACGTTCCCCATCCCGACGTACAACATCACGAAGGACTTCGACTGGGAGGGCGAGAACGTCGACAGCCTCTTCGACATGACCGCGAAGTACGGACTGCCGTACTTCCAGAACTTCGTGAACTCCGACCTCGATCCCGGCATGATCCGCTCGATGTGCTGCCGACTGCAGCTCGACCTCACCGAGCTCCTCAAGCGTGGAAACGGCCTGTTCGGCTCGGCCGAGCAGACCGGCTCGATCGGCGTCGTCACGATCAACTGTGCGCGCCTGGGCTTCCTCCACTCCGGCGATGAGGACGGTGCGCTCGGGCGCCTGGACGACCTGCTCGACATCGCGCGCGACAGCCTCGAAGCCAAGCGCGCCGTCATCACGCGACACCTCGAGAACGGACTGTTCCCCTTCACGAAGCACTACCTCGGCACCTTCGACAACCACTTCTCGACGGTGGGGGTCAACGGCATCAACGAGTACGTGCGGAACCTCACCCGCGATGACCACGACATCACCGACGAGGAGGGTTCGGCAGCCGCGCTCCGCCTCCTCGACCGCGTGCGCGCGCGCATCACGCGATTCCAGGAGGAGACCGGTCGCATGTACAACCTCGAGGCCACCCCCGCCGAGGGCACGACGTATCGGTTCGCGAAGGAGGACATCGCCCGCTTCGGCGACGCGGGAATCCGACACGCCGGCACCCGGGGCAACCCCTACTACACGAACTCGTCCCAGCTCCCCGTCGGGTTCACGGCCGACCCGTTCCTGGCGATGGCGCTGCAGGAGCCGCTGCAGCAGAAGTACACCGGAGGCACGGTGCTGCATCTCTACCTCGGCGAAGCGATGGAGTCCGCGCGCGCGTGCCGCGACCTCGTCCGCCGATCGCTCGAACGCTTCCGGCTGCCGTACCTGACGATCACGCCCACCTTCTCCATCTGCCCCCGCCACGGCTACGTCTCCGGCCACCACGAGGTCTGCCCGACCTGTGACGCGGAATGCGAGGTGTGGACGCGCGTCATGGGGTATTTCCGGCCCATCTCGGGGTTCAACATCGGCAAGAAGGGCGAAGCTTCGGAGAGGACATACTTCGTCGCACCCGCGCTCCCCTCGGAGGAGAGGCCATGGTCCGCACCCCTGCAGCCTGTGAACTGAACATCGCCGGTGTCACGGCATTCTCGACGGTCGACTGGCCGGATCACCTCTCGGCGACGGTCTTCCTCCAGGGGTGCCCCTGGAACTGCTTCTACTGTCACAACCCCGCGCTTATCGATGCGAGAGCCGAGGGCGAGGTCTCCTGGAGCGATGTCCTCGACCTGCTGTGCGAGCGCATCGGACTCCTGGACGCCGTGGTGTTCTCCGGCGGAGAGCCTACGCTCCAACGCGCGCTCCTGCCCGCCATGCGGACCGTCCACACGCTCGGGTTCGCCGTCGGTCTGCACACCGGCGGCGCCTACCCGGGCCTCCTCGCGCAGGCACTGCCGGAGGTCGATTGGGTGGGGCTCGACATCAAGGCGTGTCCCGACGACTACGACCTCGTCACGGGGAGGCCGAACAGCGCGTCGATGGCCTGGCGCTCGCTCGAGCTCGTCCTCGGCAACCGCGAGCTGCGCGCCAGCACTGACCGTCCGCTGGACGTGGAGGTGCGGACGACGGTGCATCCCGCCGCGTTCGACGACGCGCGCCTGCACGCCCTCGGCTGCCGCCTGGCCGAAGCCGGCGTCGACCACTGGGCCGTGCAGCGTTTCCGCACGGCGGGCACGCGCAGCCCGCTGCCGCGGGTGGAGGGGGATGCCGCGGCATCCCTCACTCTCCGCGACCTTCCGAGCGAGCGGTTCGCGAGCCTCGTCGTGCGCTGAGGGGACTCAGCGCTGGCGGCGCTCGCGGACGCGCATGTTCGTGACGATCGGGGTGCCTTCGAAGCCGAAGATCTCGCGCAGGCGCCGCTGGATGAACCGGCGGTAGCCCGGGTCGAGGAACCCGGTCGTGAAGAGCACGAATGTCGGCGGACGGGTCGCAGCCTGCGTGCCGAACAGGATGCGCGGCTGCTTGCCCCCGCGCAGCGGGTGCGGATGCTCGGCGACGAGTTCGGTGAGGAACGCGTTGAACTTGCCCGTCGAGATGCGCTGGTCCCACGAGGCGAGAGCCGTCTCGAGAGCGGGTACGAGCTTGTCGAGGTGGCGTCCCGTGCGCGCCGAGATGTTGACGCGCGGTGCCCATGCGACGTGCGCGAGGTCCTGCTCGATCTCGCGCTCGAGGTACCGGCGGCGATCGGCGTTCTCCATGTCGTCGTCGTTGAGGCGGTCCCACTTGTTGAACGCCAGCACGAGGGCGCGCCCCGATTCGAGGACGAGGTCGATGATGTTGAGGTCCTGCACGCTGATCGACTGCGACACATCGAGCACGACGACGGCGACCTCGGCTTTCTCGAGCGCCGCTGACGTGCGCAGCGACGCGTAGAAGTCGGCGCCCTGCTGCAGGTGCACGCGGCGACGGATGCCGGCGGTGTCGACGAAGCGCCAGAGCTTGCCGCCGAGCTCGACGATCTCGTCGACGGGGTCGCGCGTCGTGCCCGCGAGCTCGTTGACGACGACGCGCTCCTCGCCCGCCGCCTTGTTGAGCAGCGAGGACTTGCCGACGTTCGGTCGCCCGAGGATCGCGACGCGGCGCGGACCTCCCAGCTCGGCCTTGGCGACGGCGGAGACGTCCGGCAGCACCTTCATGACCTCGTCGAGCAGGTCGGCGACGCCGCGCCCGTGGATCGCCGAGACGGGGTGCGGCTCGCCGAGGCCCAGGTTCCACAGAGCCGCGGCCTCCGGCTCCTGCCGGGCATCGTCGATCTTGTTCGCGACGAGGAAGACGGGCTTCGACGTCTTGCGCAGGAGCCGCACGACCGCCTCATCGGTCGCGGTCGCGCCGACCATGGCATCCACGACGAAGAGCACGACGTCCGAAAGGTCGATCGCGACCTCGGCCTGGGCGGCGACCGAGCGGTCGATGCCGCGCGCATCGGGCTCCCAGCCGCCGGTGTCGACGAGCGAGAAGCGACGGTCCATCCACTCGGCCTTGTAGGTGACGCGGTCGCGCGTCACGCCGGGCGTGTCCTCGACGACGGCTTCGCGCCGCCCGAGGATCCGGTTGACGAGCGCGGACTTGCCGACGTTCGGCCGCCCGACGATCGCGACGACGGGAAGGGCGGGGAGGGCCTCGACGACCTCGCCTCCGGCGGTGAAGCCGGCGAGGAGCTCGGTGTCGTCCTCGTCGAGGTCGTAGTCGCTCAGCGATGCGCGCAGCGTCGCTGCGCGCTGGTCGGCGAGACCCTCATCGAGCGCCGCCATCTTCTCTTCGAGCTGGTCGGGACCGCCCTCGTACTCGTCCTCAGCGGCCATCGTTCGTCTCCTGTGTCGGCGTGTTCATCTCCGCGGCGACGACGTCCAGGACGGCGGCCACGGTCTGTGCGAAATCGAGATCGGTCGAGTCGACCACCGTGACGCCGTCCGCGGCGCGCAGGAAGTCGACGACCTGGCTGTCGGCGGCATCGCGACGGTGCAGCGCGCTCGCGACGGCGGCGGCGTCCTCGCCGTCGAGCTCCGCGCTGCGGCGAGCGGCGCGCACCTCGGGGGCCGCGGTGAGAAGGATGCGCACCGGCGCGTCGGGCGCGACCACCGTCGTGATATCGCGGCCCTCCACGACGACGCCGGGGCGGCCCGAATCGCGCACCAAGGTGCGGAAGAGCGCGTTCACGCTCTTCCGCACGGCACCGACGCGGGCCACGCCGCTCACCGCGGCGGAGACGCGCGGCTCGCGGATCGCGTCGGTGACGTCGGCGTCGCCGACGCGCACCCAGTACGCGTCGGGGTCGAGGGAGATGGCATACGGGAAGGCGTCCGCGGCATCCTGCACAGACTGCTCGTCGGCGGTGTCGCCACCGCGCTCGAGCACGTGCCACGCGAGCGCACGGTACGCGGCGCCCGTGTCGAGGTAGCCGTAGCCGAGGCGGCGCGCGGCCTCTTTCGACACGCTCGACTTGCCGGAGCCGGCCGGTCCGTCGATCGCGATCGTGACGGGGGCGGGCGACGAATCGGTCATGAGGGCAGGCTCGCAATCTTCCAGCCGCGCTCTTCGAGGCCCTGCACGGCGCGGTGCAGCACGGTGGGCACGACGCTGATCTCCGCGAGCCCGAACTGGGCGCCGGGCGAATGCTCGAGCCGCAGGTCCTCGACGTTCACGTCGAGCTCGCCGAGTTCGCCGAAGAGGCGACCCAGCTGACCGGGCGTGTCATCGACCATGACGACGAGGCTTTCGAACTGACGACGTTGGCCGTGCTTGCCGGGCAGCCGCGCGACGCCGTCGTTTCCGCGTCGGATCGTGTCGGCGACGGCGCGACGCGCGCCGGGGCGCTCGGGCGCGCGCAACGCGTCCGCGACGTCGCGGAGGTCTGCGGCGAGGGCGTCGAGGACGTCGACGACGGGCGCCGCGTTCGCTCCGAGGATCTGCACCCACAGCTCGGGCGCCGAGGCGGCGATGCGGGTGGTGTCCCGCACCCCCTGTCCGGCGAGGCCGAGTGCATCGTCGGGCGCATCGATGAAGCGGCCCGCGAGGAGGGATGCCACGAGCTGCGGCACGTGCGAGACGAGCGCGACCGACCGGTCGTGCTCCTCCGGGGTCATCTCGATCGGGGTCGCGCCGAGGTCGAGTGCGAGACCCTCGACGAGCGCCAGATCGGATGCCGGGGTATCGCCGTCGCGGCACACGACCCACGGCCGCCCCACGAAGATGTCGGCGCGGGCGGCTATCGCTCCGCCGCGCTCTCGTCCTGCGAGCGGGTGCGAGCCGATGTAGTGCGTGAGGTCGACTCCGCGCGCCTGCAGCTGCTGCAGCGGCTCGAGCTTGACGCTCGCGACGTCGGTGACCACGGCGCGCGGGTATGCGCGCAGCTCGCGCTCGATGACGTCGGCGACGACGTCGGGCGGCGTCGCCACGACGATGAGGTCCGGGTCGTCTCCGGTCGCCTCGGCACGGCCGGCTCCGTAGTCGATCGCGAGGCGCAGCTGCGCGGGCGAGGCGTCGGCGAGGACGACGTCGACGCCGAGACCGCGCAGCGCGTGCCCGACGCTCGAGCCGAGGAGACCCGCGCCGACGATGCGCACGCAGCCCGAGGTGCGCGGCGAGCGCACGGCGCGCGCACGCGCGGCAGCGACGGTGGAGTCGGTCACGGTTTCCGCCTAGGAGTCAGCCTCGTCATCAGCGGACGGCCGCGAGGGGGCATCCGCCTGGCGCGCCACGGTGAGAAGCGCGCCGCGTTCCACTGTAGTCAACTCCCGTGCCCGCCCCGCTGGGAGGGTGCCCAGGTGGAGCGGGCCGAACTGGCGCCGGACGAGCTCCGTGACGGGGTGCCCGACGGCGGCCATCATGCGCCGGACGATCCGATTGCGACCGGAGTGCAGGGTGAGCTCGACGAGCGAGCTTCCCGCGGACGCATCCAGCAGCCGCGCCTTGTCGGCCGCGATCGGGCCGTCCTCCAGCTCGATGCCCTTCGTCAGTCGCGCGATCGTCTGCGGGGCGACGCGCCCCTCCACCTTCGCGATGTAGACCTTCGTGACGCCGAACGAGGGGTGTGCGAGCACGTGCGCGAGGTCGCCGTCGTTCGTGAGGACGAGCAGCCCGCTCGTCTCGGCATCCAACCGTCCCACGTTGTAAAGCCGCTCGTCCCACTCTTTCGTGAAGCGTCGGAGATCCGGTCGTCCGTTCTCGTCCTTCATCGACGAGACGACGCCGGTCGGCTTGTTGAGCATGACGTAGCGCTTGGTCGGGTCGAGCTGGATCGCCGTGCCGTCGACGTCCACGAGGTCGGATGCCGGGTCGATGCGCGAACCCAGTTCCGTCACGACCTGTCCGTTGACCCGGACGCGCCCTTCGACGATGTACTGCTCGGACACGCGTCGCGAGGCCACGCCGGCGTTCGCGAGCACCTTCTGCAGGCGGACGCCCTCCCCGTCGGATCCGGCCGCGGCGGTCATCGCACGACCTCGCTGTCGAAGCCCGCGGCGCCGTCGTCGAGAAGTGGCGAGATATGCGGCAGTTCGTCGAGCGAGTTGATCCCGAGGTTCACGAGCAGCGCGTCCGTCGTCCCGTAGTTGATGGCGCCCGTCTCGGGGTCGTGGAAGAGCTCGGTGATGAGTCCGCGCGCGACGAGCGTGCGGACGACCGAGTCGACGTTGACGGCGCGGATGGCGGCGACCTGGCTGCGCGTCACCGGCTGCTTGTAGGCGATGACGGCGAGCGTCTCCAGCGCCGCCTGCGAGAGCCTGCTCGGGGCCTGGCCGCTGACGAACTCGCTGACGAGGTCGTCGAGCTCCTCCCGCACGTACAGCCGCCACCCGCCGCCGACCTCGCGCAATTCGAACCCGCGACGAGGGCCGCCGGCCTCGCCGTCGTAGTCGGCGACGAGACCCTCGATCGCCTGACGCACGGCCGGCACGGGAGCAGCGACTGCGGCGGCCAGTGCGACGAGGCTCTGCGGCTCATCGACGACCAGGAGGATCGCCTCGAGTCGGCGGGCGACGTCGGCGGGCTCCTGCGAGCGTGCGGGTGGGTCGGCGACATCCAGGGCGGCGGAGTCCAGGGCGGCGGAGTGCGGAGTGCGGTCATCGGTCATAATCGGCTCCCAGAGTGGCGAGGTTTTCTTCGGACCACCGCTCTGCCGTCCAACGCAGAGTCAGCTCCCCGAGCGGCTCGAGCTGTTCGAATGAGAGAGCGGCGTGACGGTACAGCTCGAGCACCGCGAGGAATCGCGCCACGACGACGCCCGGCTGGTCCGTGCCCGCCACGAGCTCGCGGAAGTTCAGCGTGCCGGCGTCGCGGAGGAGGGTCACGACGATCGCCGCCTGCTCGCGAATCGACACGAGCGGCGCGTGCAGGTGATCGAGTCCGACGTGCGGAATCTCCTTCGGCGCGAACGCGAGCATGGCGAGGGCGGCGAAGTCGGCCGTCGTCAACGTCCAGACGAGCTCCGGTACGGCGCGACGGTACTTCTCGTCGAGGCGGACGGCGCGCACGTGCCGTCGGTCTTCGCGGCGCAGCGACCGCTCGAACCAGGCCGATACCTCTTTGAACGCGCGGTACTGGAGCAGACGCGCGAACAGCAGATCGCGCGCCTCGAGCAGGGCGACCGACTCGGCATCCACCAGCTCCCCCTGCGGCAGGAGCCCCGCGACCTTCATGTCGAGCAGCGTCGCCGCGACGACGAGGAACTCGGATGCCTGCTCCAGCTCCTCCGCGTCGTCGAGCCCTTTCAGGTACGAGATGAACTCGTCTGTGACTTTCGATAGCGAGATCTCGGTGATGTCCAGCTCGTGTTTGCCGAGGAGGGACAGCAGCAGATCGAACGGCCCGTCGAAGCCGGACAGCGAGACGCGGAACCCTGCGACGGGTTCGGGGGCCGGTGCGGGCTCAGGCGACGGCGCCACGGGCGACCAGCTCCCGCGCGAGGCGCAGGTAAGCCTGGGCCGCCGCGTGCTCGGGGGCGAACTGGGTGATGGGCACGCCCGACACCGAGGCATCCGGGAACTTCACGGTCCGTCCGATGACGGTCTCGAGCACGTCGTCGCCGAAGGCCTCGACGACCCGCTCGAGCACCTCGCGCGAATGCAGTGTGCG
>QFPD01000330.1 GCA_003248845.1 Microbacterium sp.
GCCGCTTCGTGCAGGCGGGGTGAAGATCCGGAGAGCGAAAGGACTGAGGCGTCGGCGGCGATCGTCATGCCGCCGACGATAGCCGCATTCCGCCACGATCCGACGGACCTAAGCCCAGCCTTGTCTTGCTTGCGGAATGCGGGGGCCTGAGTAGCGTTGGATGCGACGAGGGGGGTATCCCGCCCCGCCCAGTGGAGGAGCAGAGCAATGACCAAGACGCAGACCATCTCGATGACCGCGACCGGCCCCGAGGCCGCGTCGAGCACGGCGCAGTTCCTCACTCCCGTCGTCCTCGGCCTGCAGGCTCTCGCCGTCAACGGCAAGCAGGCGCACTGGAACGTGCGCGGCGCCAACTTCATCGCCATCCACGAACTGCTCGACAGCGTCGTCTCGAACGCGCAGGGTTTCGCCGACCTCGCCGCCGAGCGCATCGTCGCCCTCGGCCTGCCGATCGACGCGCGCGTATCGACGATCGCCGAGAAGACCGGGGCGTCGCAGGTCCCCGCGGGCTTCGCGCAGTGGCAGGACGAGATCGTGGCGATCGTCACCGACATGGATGCCGTGATCGCCGATGTGCAGGCCGCGATCGACGGGCTCGACGAGACAGACCTCACCAGCCAGGACGTCGCGATCGCGATCAAGGCCGGACTCGAGAAGGACCGCTGGTTCCTCTCGGCGCACCTCGCCGCCTGACCGCCGCTGCAAGATTCGGATGCCCCGGGCGCGGCCCGGGGCATCCGCCGTTTCATGGCGAGAAGGTGAGACGCCCTTCCAGGAGCGTGGCCTGCACCTGGGTCCCCCGGAGCGCGGTTTCGTCGACGGCGAGGGGATCGCGGTCGACGACGACGAGGTCGGCGAGGTCGCCCGGCATGAGCGTGGCACGCGTGGACGAGCCACCGGCGGTGGAGGCGGCGAGGGCCGTCCCGGCATCCAGCGCCTCGTCAGGTCGCCAGGCGGGGCGTCCGTCGCGTGTCCGGAACACGGCGGCGGCCATCGCCGCCCAGGGGTCGAGCGGTGCCACCGGAGCGTCCGATCCGAACAGGAGATTGGTGCCGGCCGCGGCGAGCGAGCGCAGCGGATACGCGACACCGGTCTGACCCGACCAGATCGAATCGGTCATGTCGCGATCATCGATCGCGTGCTCGGGCTGCACGCTCGCGGAGACGCCGAGTCGGGCGAACCGCGGGATGTCCGCATGGGCGACGAGCTGCGCGTGCTCGATCGTGCCCGTCGCCCCGCTCGCGGCGAACGCGTCGAGCGCGTGCGAGTTCGCGACATCGCCGATCGCGTGCACGGCGCACTCCAGACCGGCCCCGGTCGCGCGTGTCATCAGCTCGACGAGCGCGTCCGGCGCCACGGTCAGGACGCCGTGGTTGTGCGGATCGCCCGGATAGGCGCGCGCCGTGGCCGCAGTGCGCGTGCCGAGCGACCCGTCGGTGATGATCTTCAGAGCGCCGACGCGGATGAGCCCCGCCGGATCGAGTGCGTCGCCGGTTTCGAGTCCTTCGGCGATCGCGCGTTCGAGTTGCGGCGGGTAGATCCCGAACCGGATGCGGGTCGCGTCGAACCCTGCGGCCAGCCGGCGGACCCAGGCCTCAGCGTTCCAGGCCATGTCGAGGTCGACGACGCCGACGATCCCGCGGGATGCCGCCTCATCGAGCGCGGCGGTGACGAGGCGATCGCCGTCGAGCGGGTCTGCAGCGTTCAGGCGGCGTGAGATCTCGAACGCCGGCTCCTCGCGGAGCAGCCCGCTGTCATCCAGCGCGAATCCCTCTCGGCGGAACGCGGCGCTGTTGAGCCACACGCTGTGAACGTCGGCATTGATGAGGTAGGTGGGAATGTCGCCGGTGGCGGCGTCGAGGAGGGCCAGCATCGGCGCATCCGGCCACAACGCGTCGCGGAAGCCGGTCCCGACGCGGCGGCCGTCCGACAGTATCGGCGCACGCGCCATGATCGCGGCGGCCTCGGCGGCGGACTGCGCATGCCCGAGACCTTCGCGCTGTGCGACGAGCGCCCACTGCACGGTGTGCACGTGATGATCCCACAGCCCGGGGATGACCCATCCGCCCGCGGCATCCACGACAGCCCCGCGGCGGGAAAGTGCCCCGGCGGGTGCGATGTCGGCGATCGCGCCGCCCGCCAGATGCACATCGACGAGGTCGTCGCCGAAGGGGTCGAGTCTCTCCGCGCCGGTGAAGCGTGCGTTCGCGATGACCGTCGGACGGTCGCCCCGGATCACGACCGCCCCGCCCGCGCGGCGCGCAGCGCGTCATGCGCCCGCCGCATCTCCCCCGCCAAGCGCGGGTCGGCGTACGGACCGGCGCCGGTCTCGAGCTGCGAGATGATCGTGTCGACGACCCCGTCGGGACGGTTCTGGCTGAGCTTGCGCTTGGCGACCACCTTCGTCGGAGTGAGGCGGAAGCCCACCGTCCCGCGCTCCAGGCGACGCACGTACTCCTCGTCGTTGGGGGGCTCCCAGAGGAGCCGGGGTTGGGGAAGCGTGCTCTCGAAACGCGCGACGAGCCGATCGAGCACACGGAGGTTCTCCTCCGGCTCCAG
>QFPD01000051.1 GCA_003248845.1 Microbacterium sp.
CGGCGTCACCGGAGAGCGCATTCGACAGCGCCGTCGTGAGATAGTTCCAGCTGTCCTGCGAGTACAGAGCCGCGATGATCGCCGTCATGAGCGAGTCGGCGCCGAGCATCCGCCCGTCGGAAGCCTTCAACGGGGACGCGTCGACGCTCGCGAGGAGAGTGGCGAGGTCGGCCATGCCGTCGTCGACCGAGCCGGTGAAGGGACAGCCGTTCGTCGTCAGACAGTCGGCCATGTAGGCACGCAGCGCCGATTCGAACCCGACCGCCTGCGTCGTGCCGACATCGAGCCCCGACACGGACGGGTCGATCGCACCATCGAGGACGAGGCGCCCGACGCGCTCCGGGAAGAGCTTGGCGTACGTCGCACCGAGGAATGTGCCGTACGAGTAGCCGAGGTAGTTGAGCTTCGCATCGCCCAACACGGCGCGGAGAAGATCCATGTCGCGCGCGGCGTTGTCGGTCGTGACATAGGGCAGGATGCCGCCGGAGTTCGCCTCGCACGCCGACACGAATTCCTCGTTGCGCGCGGTCAGCTCGGCGCGCCATCCGTCACTCCCCCGCGGGTCGGCGGGGATGTCGTACAGATAGGCGTCCATCGCATCGCCGTCGAGACAGGTCACGGCCGTCGAACGGCCGACGCCGCGCGGATCGAACCCGATGACGTCGTACCCGTCGAGGAGCGCCGTCCCGACGGCGAACGACGCCGAGTCGGCGATGAGGTCGTACCCGCTCGCCCCGGGTCCGCCGGGATTGGTCAGCAGCGACCCGATCGCCTCACCGTCCGTCGCCGCGCGGCGGATGACCGCGAGGTCGACCGTGCCGGCGTCGGGGTCGCTCCAGTCGAGAGGCGCCGTGACGGTCGTGCAATCGTAAGAGCCGGCATCCGACCCCGTGCACGCCGTCCAGTCGAGACGCTGCGCGTAGAAGTCCTCGAACCCGGCGGGGGCACCGTCGGTCACCGGCTCGCGACTCGGCGCCGGGCTCGAGACCGTCTCGGGCGGGATGGCGGCGTAGAGGCATCCGGAGAGCACCGTCGCAGCGACGGCGAGGCCGGCGACGACGGTGAGGGCACGACGGAGACGGTTCACGGGGTCCTTCCGCTGGCGACCGTGATGAGCATGCTCTCGAGGGCGAGCGCCGGGGCGGCATTGCCTTCGAGATTCGTGCGGGTCGCCGAGATCTGATCGAGAACGGTGAGAGTGCGCTCGGGGGTCCACGCGGCGGCGAGCGCCGCGATGTCGTCCGCGAGCTCGCGGTTGATGAGGTCGGAGGACTGCCCGAACTGCAGCATGAGGGTGTCGCGGAACATCGACTCGAGGTCGGTGAGGACGCGGTCGATGCCGTCGCGCAGACTTCGCGTCGCGCGACGCTTCTGGTCGTCCTCGAGGGCGTTCAGCTGGCCGCGCACGGCCGGCGGCACCGCAGCGCCGGGCGCGATGCCGAGCGTGCGCAACAGAGCGTCGCGCTCCGATTCGTCGCGCTCCGCGGTCAGGGCCTTCGCGTCGTCGGTCGCGAGCTGCACGATGCGCGCAGCGGTCTCGACGGCGGTGCCGACGCCCCGCACCGCGAGAACGGCGCGGAGCGTCTCGTCGCGACGGGCGCGCGCCTCGGCATCCGTCGCGAGGCGGACCGCCATGCCGATGTGACGCTGCGCGAGACGCGCCGACTGCTCTGCGAGCGCTCCGTCCGCGCCCGTGCGCGCCGAGATGAGCCTCGCGACGTCCGCGACGTCGGGCTCACGCAGCCGCAGCGTGCGCACGCGCGAGCGGATCGTCGGCAGCAGGTCGGCTTCGCTCGGTGCGCACAGGATCCACACGGTGCGCTCGGGAGGCTCCTCGAGCGCTTTGAGCAGCACGTTCGACGTGCGCTCGACCATGCGATCGGCATCCTCCATCACCATGACGCGGTAGCGCCCGAGCGACGGCGAGAAATAGGAGCGCTCGACGAGCGCACGGGCGTCTTTGATCGAGATGATCACGCCCTCGGTGCGCAGCGCCGTGAGATCGGGGTGGGTGCCGGCGAGCACCTGCCGCATCGCGGTGTCATCGCCTGGCTCCGCGATGAGCGCCGCGGCGAACGCGGCCGCGAGCGTCGACCGCCCAGATCCTGCCGGACCCGTGATGAGCCAGGCGTGCGCGAGCTGCGCGGGATCGGATGCCGCCGCCTGCAGCTGCGCGAGCGCCTCGTCCTGGCCCCAGACATCTCCCCACGGAAGGGCGGTCGGCGCGGCGCTGGTCATGCGCACCAGCCTACGTCGTCCCTCCGACGCCGCCGCGCCGGGTGAGAGGGGTTCTCCCCGCGGATGTCGAGCTCAGCTCAGCAGAGCGACGACCCGGGCGCGCACGGCGGCGGCGAGGTCGTCCGCGGGGAGCGTCGCGTCGAGCACGAGGAAACGCTCCGGCTCGGCGGCGGCGAGTTCCAGGAACGCCTTCCGTACGCGTGCGTGGAAGTCGGCCTGCTCGGCCTCGAGCCGGTCGAACGGCTTGTCGTCGGCGTCCAGGCGCGCGCGGGCGGATGCCGGGTCGAGGTCCAGCAGCACCGTGAGATCGGGGAGCGCGTCCTCCGTGGCCCACAGCGACAGGTCGCGGATCTGCGCGGCATCCAGCACCCGTCCCGCTCCCTGATAGGCGACGGAGGAGTCGAGGTAGCGGTCCTGGATGACGATCTCGCCGCGCGCGAGCGCGGGGCGGACGAGCGTCGCGACGTGATGCGCGCGGTCAGCGGCGTAGAGCAGGGCCTCCGCACGCGGCGCGACATCCCCCCGGTGGTGCAGGACGATGTCGCGGATGAGGACCCCGACCTCGGTGCCGCCCGGTTCGCGCGTGCGCACGACCGTGCGCCCTTCGTCGCGCAGCCACCGCTCGAGGAGCGACGCCTGCGTCGTCTTTCCCGCGCCGTCGCCGCCCTCGAACGTGATCCAGAGCCCGCCTGCGGCCATCACTTCTTCTTGGCGGCGGGCTTGCGCGTCGTCGCCGTGCGACGCGTCGTGCGCTTCGGCGCCGGACCCTTCGCGCGCTTGTCGGCGAGCATCTGCACCGCCACCTCGAACGTGATGTCGTCGGGCGTCTGCCCCTTGGGGATCGTGACGTTCGTGGTGCCGTCGGTGACGTACGCGCCGAAGCGGCCGTCCTTGATGCGAATGGGCTTGCCGCTCACGGGATCGGCCTCGAACTCCTTGAGCGAAGTCGCCGCGCGGTTCGCGTACTTCGGCTGCGCGTAGATCTCGAGCGCCTGTTCGAGCGTGATGTCGAAGATCTGTTCCTCGCTCTGCAGCGACCGCGAGTCGGTGCCCTTCTTCAAGTACGGCCCGTAGGGCCCGTTCTGCGCGGTGATCGGGGCTTCCGTCTCGGGGTCGACGCCCACTGTACGCGGCAGCGAGAACAGCTTGACAGCCGTATCGAGGTCGATGGTCTCGGGCGACATGCTCTTGAACAGGGACGCCCGGCGCGGCTTCGGCGCCTCGACCTTCTTCTTCGCCGTCCGCTTCTTCGGGGTGCCCTCGGATGCCTCGGGTGCGGCTTCGGGCTCCGGCTCGGCAGGGATCACCTCTTCGAGGTACGGCCCGAATCGACCGTCCTTCACGACGATGTCGCGCCCCGTCTCCGGGTTCTGGCCGAGCACGCGGTCGCCCGCGATCGGCGCGTCGATGAGCTCACGCGCCTTCTCGGGCGTCAGCTCGTCGGGAGCGAGGTCCTCCGGGATGTTGACGATCCGCGACGTCCCCTCGCCCGTCGGCACGTCGAGGTACGGGCCGTACCTTCCGAAGCGCAGCGTCGCGACCTCGCCGATGCGCGTCGCGTTGATCTCGCGCGCATCGATCTCACCGAGGTTGTCGAGGATGTTCCGCAGGCCCACATGGGCATCGGATCCGAAGTAGAACTCCTTCAGCCACTCGACCCGCTGCTGCTCGCCGCGGGCGATCGCATCGAGGTCGTCTTCGAGAGCGGCGGTGAAGTCGTAATCGACGAGCTCGGTGAAGTGCTGCTCGAGCAGACGCACCACGCTGAACGCGAGCCAGCTCGGCACGAGAGCCTGGCCGCGCTTGGTCACGTAGCCGCGATTCAGGATCACGTCGATGATCGACGCGAACGTGGACGGGCGGCCGATGCCCTTCTCCTCGAGCGCCTTGACGAGGCTCGCCTCGGTGTAGCGGGGCTTGGGGCTCGTCGCGTGACCCTTCGGTTCGATGTCGCGGAGGTCGAGCACGTCGCCGACGGCGAGCTGCGGGAGCGACTGGTCGTCGGCGCGGTCGGCGTCACCGCGCTTCTCGTCCCTCCCCTCTTCGTACGCTTCGAGGAATCCCTTGAAGGTGTAGACGGTGCCCGACGCGGTGAACGACGCGGTACGGCCCGCGGCATCGGCCTCGAGGGTGACGGTCGTGGTCTCGTACTTGGCATCCGACATCTGCGACGCGACGGTGCGCTTCCAGATGAGGTCGTACAGGCGGCTTTCGTCTCGGTCGAGCGCGGATGCCACGGACGCGGGCGTGCGGAAGTGATCACCCGACGGACGGATCGCCTCGTGCGCCTCCTGCGCGTTCTTGCTCTTGTTCGCGTAGCTGCGCGGGTTCGCGGGCACGGCGCGGTCGCCGTAGAGCGACACCGCCTGCGCGCGAGCCGCGGCGATCGCCTGCGTCGACAGCGATGTCGAGTCGGTGCGCATATACGTGATGTAGCCCTTCTCGTACAGGCGCTGGGCGACACCCATGGTGTGCTTCGCACTCATCGAGAGCTTGCGGCCGGCTTCCTGCTGAAGTGTCGAGGTCGTGAACGGCGCCTTGGGGCTGCGCGTGCCCGGCTTCGCCTCGATCGCGGTGACCGCGACCTCGCCGACCTTCTCAAGGGCGACGGCGAGCTCGCGAGCCTGCGACTCGGTGAGGACGACGACGGCCTTCTTCAGCTGACCAGCGTCGTCGAAGTCGGTGCCGCGGGCCAGTGGCGCGCCGTCGAGGCGGGCGAGGCGGGTGGCGAAGCCGGCGGATGCGTCTGTGGTGGGCGCGGCGAGCGCCTCGACATCCCAGTACTCCGCCGAGACGAAGGCGATGCGCTCACGCTCGCGGTCGACGACGAGGCGGGTGGCGGCGGACTGTACGCGTCCGGCGGACGTCCCCTGGCCGACCTTGCGGCGCGTGACGTCGGAGACGTCCCACCCGTACAGACGGTCGAGGATCCGGCGCGTCTCCTGCGCGTCGACGAGTGCGAGATCGAGCTCGCGCGTGTTGTCGACGGCGGCGCGGATGGCGTCCTTCGTGATCTCGTGGAAGACCATGCGGCGCACCGGGACCTTCGGCTTGAGCGCCTCCAGCAGGTGCCATGCGATGGCTTCCCCTTCGCGGTCCTCATCGGTTGCGAGGAGGAGCTCGTCGGCACCCTTCAGAGCCCGCTTGAGTTCGGCCACCGTCTTCTTGCCGCGGTCGCTCTCCACATAAAGAGGGGTGAAGCCGTTCTCGATGTCGATCGAGTACTTGCCGACCGAGGTCTTCTTGAGCTCTGCGGGGATGTCCTTCTTCTCGGCGAGGTCACGGATGTGCCCGACCGAGCTCAGCACCTCGTAGCCGTCGCCCAAGTATCCCTGGATCGACTTCATCTTCGTCGGCGACTCGACGATCACGAGCTTCTTGCCCGCGGGGGCCGCCGCCTTCGCGCGGGGCGCTTTGGTGCCGGTTGCCGTCGTGTCGGGTGCCTTACTGCTCTGGGCCACGGGGCGTCCTTTCTTCGATGCACACCATACACATGTGCCGGACATGAGGACGCTGAGAGGAGCTCACGGCCGCCCTGCGGCCGCGCCCGCGCCCTCCGGCCAGGACGGCGGGCCCGCGCGCGCTCGCGCGTGCGCAGCGAACGCGCCGGACCCCACCTCCACTCGCACCGACGCGACCAACCCGTCGAGGTCGCACGCGATGAGCCTTGCCCCGGCAGCGTCGGCGACCTGCGCGGCGGCGTCGCACGGGATTCCGATCAGAGCACCGCTCGCCGTGTCCGCCGCCGCGAGCGCGGCGGCGTCCGCTGCCCCCGCCGCGTGCGCGGAACGCACGGTCGCCGCCGATGCGGCGGCGACCCCCACCGCGAGCGTCGCCGAGACGGCGAGCACCCCGACCGCGGCGGCGAGCCCGGCCATCAGCCGGCCTCGCCGAGCGCGCACGCGCGGGCGCGGAGGTCCGGCAGCGGTAAGGGCACGCCCGCGGGCGCGGACGCGACGACGCACACGAGTGCGCCGTCGCGCGACACCGAATCGACGGACCCTCCAGCGATGGTGGCGACGATCGCGCCCACGCGCGCGTCCGACTCGCCGCGCGCGGCGAGTCGGACAGCCTGTGCCGCACCGTGCTCGAGCCGGACCTGACGACCGGCGGCGGCGAGGCCGCCGATCGTCAGGGCGATCACGAGGACCACCGCGGGAAGAACGACGGCGAACTCCGCCGTCGCCGATCCCTGCTCGTCCCTCGGCACCGGCGCGCGCGGGCGCCGGTGGGCGCGCAGACTCATGCGACGGTGAGCGCCCGACGCACGAGGTCGGTCAGCATGCCGCGCACTTCGTCCGAACGCATGATGACGACCAGCAGTCCGGCGAACGCGACGGCGGCCATCGTGGCCACGACGTACTCTGCCGTCGCCGCTCCCGTCTCGTCACCGTAGAGGGCGGCGGCGCGGCGCTGCGTCAGGCGCGGAAGCGGCGGCAGCGTCGCGAGAGGGAGTCTGCCGTCGTGCCGGCTGCGGACGGGAAAGGGGATGAGGGACATGTGTTGCTCCTTCGTTGTGGAGGTGGCGGGCACGGGATACGCCGCTCATCGTGCGGCGAGGATCGGGGTGGAGCCGGCGAGTACCGACAGAAGCATCGGGGCGACGCCGAGAAGGAGGAAGGCGGGGAGGGTGCACAGCCCCATCGGCAGCAGGAGCCGCGAGCCGAGTCGCGCGGCTTTCAACCGCCCGTCGGTGCGTCGCCGCCGTCGCGCGTCGGCCGCGCTCGCGCGGAGCAGTTCGACCGCGGGGGCTCCGGCCCGCTGGGCGAGAGTGAGGACAGACGTCGTCTCGCTGGACGGGTCGCCGCCGCCCGCAGCGGTGACCACCGCGAGCGCGCGCTCGACCGAGACTCCCGCCGAGAGCGCAACCGCGACGGCGTCGGCCTGCAGCCCCGGAAGGTCCGGCGGGGGCTGCGCCGCCCGGACCAGGCGTGCGGTCCAGCGCCGCGCGACGAGCATCAGGGCGACACCGACGACGAGACTCGCCACACCGACCGGCTGCGTCAGCGTCGAGAGGATATCGAACCCCAGAACGAGTCCGAGTGCGATCGCGACGAGCGGCATCCACCCGACCAGCCGTGCCGTCGCGGTGGGCTCCGCGAGCGCGACCCCGACATCGTCGCGGGTCTCCTGAGCGTCGGTCAGAGCGCCGGCGAAGCGGCGCAGACTGGAGGCGAGCGGCGCACCGACCGTCTCGGCGACGGACCACACGATGGCGATCTGCCGCCACGTCTCCCCGTGCGCATCGAGTACCTCGCTGATCCGCGTCCCGGGCGGCGCCGACGCGACGTCGGCTGCGACCGGGTCGCCCGCTTCGGCGAGCAGCTGCCACGCCCGCGTCGGCGCGATCCCCGCTTCGAGCAGCACCGCCAGTTGCTGCACCGACTCCGCGCCGGACGGGGTGTCCGTCACGTGCGTTCTCATGTCATCGCCTCCACCCCGAGTCGGCCATCGATCAGCACGGGCCGGGCGAAGCCGACGATCCGGCGCACACCGTCGCTCCCTCGCTCGACGTGGATGATGACGCCGATGGCGCTCACGACCTGCCGGGCGAGGCCGTGATCGTCGAGACCCGCGAGCGCACCCAGCGCTTCGAGCCGAGCGGGCACCTCCCGGATGCCACCGGCGTGCACCGTTCCGGCTCCCCCGGCGTGCCCGGTGTTCAGCGCCATGAGCAGCTCGCGCACTTCGTCTCCGCGGCACTCGCCGACGACGAGCCGGTCGGGCCTCATCCGGAGAGCCTCGCGGACGAGCCGCGCGAGAGTCACGGCCCCCGCGCCCTCGAGGTTCGGCTGCCGCGCCTCCAGCCGCACGTGATGCGGGTGCGCGACACGCAACTCCGCGACATCCTCGATCGTGACGATCCGCTCACCGGCGGGCACGCGCCCGAGGAGGGCGGCGAGGAGCGTCGTCTTTCCCGCACCCGTCGCACCCGTCACGAGGAGATTCGCCCGCTCCGCGACGAGGGCCTCCAAACGTGCGCCGGTCACCCGGTCGAACATCCCGCGTCGGCCGAGCTCGTCGAGGTCGGGCACATCCGCCGAGGGCAGTCGGATCGAGATCGCCGCGCCCGAGCAGGCGATCGGCGGCAGGACGGCGTGGACGCGGGTGCCGTGCTCCCAGCGCACGTCGACGAGAGGCGCGCCGTCGTCGAGGTGACGCCCCCCGATCCCGATCAGCGCGACGGCGAGCTGACGCAACTCGTCCGCGCCGGCACGCCACTGCGGCACATGTTCGACGCCCGCTCCGCGATCGACGAACAGCCCGTCCTCTCCGTTGACGAAGACATCGGTGATGTCGGGATCGCTCAAGACGTCCCGCAACGGCGCGAGCGCTGGATGGTCGGGGAGGCGACGACGGGTCGGCCGCGCGCGCGACGCCGCGGCCCCGGCATCCACCGTGCCCTCCGGCGCCGGAAGGCCGACCCTCTCACCGCCGGCGCGGACGACGGTCGCGTCGCGGCGACGCACGGCCTCGGGAACGCGACGGCGAACGATGAAGGGATCGGACATGCCCCGACGGTAGGGGCCGCGAGGGAGCCCGAGCGCGCGGTTCGCGGGATCGGTGGACAGATTCCGGAACGAGGCGCTTGGGGAGAAGTCGATGACGCCTCGGCTCAGCAGAGCCCGCGGAGAAAGGGAGACGGCATCCCATCGGGGGAAATGGGATGCCGTCTCAGCGACCGCCGCAGTGGGGGGCGCGGCGTCGCGATGCCAGAATCAAGAGTTCGGCCGCGAACGAGCATACGATGCGATGAGCCCCGCCTACGCCCGAAACGGGTGCACGCACCGATATATCTGTTCGCGCGCATCTGTCCGTCCGGGTGCGCGGGGACGGTGCGCGGACAGGTCGTGGTCGCACACCCTCCCTACTATCGGAGGTAGTGACGGCCACGGCCGATGGCTAGATTTCCTGCATCCTTCGGGAAAGCCTCCCGTGCCCGTCTCAGGATTCCGCCGCAAAGGAGCGCGCCCATGAGCAGTCAGATCGACCATCTTCTGACCGAGAACCGCCGGTTCTCCCCCTCGCCCGACTTCGCCGCGAACGCGATCGCCACAGCCGCGCTCTACGCCGAGGCCGACGCCGACCGCGAGGGCTTCTGGGCCGCTCAGGCGAAGGCCCTCCACTGGCACACGCCGTTCACGCAGGTGCTCGACTGGTCGAACCCGCCGTTCGCGCAGTGGTTCGCGGATGGCGAGCTCAACGTGGCCTACAACTGCCTCGACCGGCACGTCGAGGCAGGCAACGGCGACCGCGTCGCACTCCTCTGGGAGGGTGAGCCGGGCGAC
>QFPD01000331.1 GCA_003248845.1 Microbacterium sp.
GCTCACGGCCAAGCGCGCTGCCGAGCGCATCGCCGCGAAAGACGTCGAGCTGCGCACATCCCGCGGCCTCGACACCGTCCATCTCGCCGTCGCGATCGCCGCCTGGCGCATCGGCGGCGTCTCGTACGCGGCGCCCGTGCTGCTGCGCCCGCTGGCGATCCGCCGGCACCACCTCGACTTCGACCTGCGTCTGCACGGGTCGTTCACGATCAACCCCGAGCTCGTCGAGGTCGCCCGCACTCACTTCGGCATCGCGATCGACGGGCGCGCGCTCGCCGCGCTCGCGTACGACGACGGCGTGTTCAAGCCGCAGCCCGTCATCGACCATCTGCGTGCCCTGACCGCCCACATCGACACGTTCACGGTGCTGCCGCGCCTCGTGGTCTCGACGTTCGCCGACGTCTCCTCGCACATGGCGCGGGATGCCGAGGACCTCGACCACCCCATCCTGAACGCACTCGGCGGTCACGTCGGCGACCGCGAGGATCTCGCGACTCTCCGCCGCATCCCGACTCTCGTCGGCGCGGATGACCGGCCCCCGGCATCCGATCGCCTCCTCCTCGACGCCGACGGCGAGCAGGAGGCCGTGCTCGCCCGGATCCTCGCCGGACAGTCGCTCACGGTGCAGACGCTTCCGGGCACCGGCGGCACGCAGACCGTCATCAACGCGGTGGGCGAGCTCGTGCGCGCGGGCAAGCGCGTGCTCGTGGTGAGTGCGCGGCGGTCGACGCTCGACGGCATCCGTCATCGCCTGTCCGGCATCGGGCTGCCCGCGCTCGCCGTCTCGCCGACGCAGCTGCATCGCGACCTCATCCGCGCGATCGGGCGCAATGAGAAGGCCGAGCAGCCCAAGGTCGCCGACGTCGACGACGCGCTCGTGCGGCTGCGCACGGTGCTGCGCGACTATCGCGAGGCGCTGACCGGTCGTCACCCGCAGCTCGGCATCTCGCCGCTCGAGGCTCTGCGCACGCTCACGACGATCACGCAGCAGCAGCCCCAGCCCTCCGCCGAGACGCGCTTCGACCTGCGCACGCTGCAGAACCTGTCGACGCGCCGCGCCGAGGCAGCCCACGCGCTGCAGACCGCGGCCCGTCTGGGCGAGTTCCGCTTCGGGCCCGACGACTCGCCCTGGTACGCCGTCGCGTTCGAGACGACGCAGCAGGCGACAGACGCGCACGCGCTCGCGGCGCGCCTGCACCGCACGGACGTCCCCGCGATCCTGGAGCGCGGCTACGAGCTCATCGCGCAGACGCGCACGCGCCCGTTCACGACGGTGTCCGAGCTCGGGGCGTACATCCAGCTGCTGCAGGGCATCCGTGGGTCGCTCGACCGGCTCAGCATGACGGTCTTCGAGCGCCCGCTCGGCGAGCTCATCGATGCGCACGCGCCGCGCCGCGACGCCCCGGAGATGTCGGGCGCTCAGCGCCGCCGACTCAAGAACCTGTCGCGCGAGTACGTGCGCCCGGGCATGCACGTCGCCGACATGCACGAGTCCCTCGTGCGCGTGCAGCAGCAGCGGGCGCAGTGGCAGCAGCTCGTCGAACCCGGTGTCCTCCCCGAAGTGCCGATCGGTCTCGACGACGTCGCCGCGTCGTGGCAGCGCGTCGATGCCGACCTCGCCGCGCTCGATCGGGCGCTCGGGCGGTCGCAGCCCCTGGCATCCCTGCCCGTCCCGCTCCTCGTGCGCACACTCGCCGGCCTCGCGGCGGAGTCGGCGGTGTTCGACAACGTCGTCGAGCGTGCGACGTTGCGCGGACGCCTGGCCGAGCTCGGCCTCGATGGACTGCTGACCGAGCTCTCGCGGCGGCACGTGCCCGAAGACCAGGTCGCCGCCGAATTCGACTTCGCCTGGTGGCAGTCGGCGCTCGAGGTGCTGCTGCGCAGCGATCGCGCCCTGCTCGGCGCGAACACCGCCGTCGTCGACCGGCTCGAACGCGATTTCCGGCTCGTCGACGAGGCTCACGCAGGGTCGGCGGGTCCCCTTCTGGCGGCCGAGCTCGCCACGAAGTGGAAGATCGCGGTCGTCGACGAAGCGCACGAGGCGAACGCCCTCAAGCACGCGCTGCGATCGGGCGCGACGACGCCCGCCGAGCTCGTCGGCGCCGCGCCCGCGCTCGTGCGCACGCTCGCGCCCGTCTGGCTCGCCTCACCATACGAGGTGCCGACGATCCCCGTGACGGCGCCGTTCGACGTCGTCGTGATCGCTGATGCCGCGGCGCTCTGTCTCGCCGAGGCGGCGCCGGCCCTCCGCCGCGCCGCGCAGGTCGTCGCCTTCGGTGACCCGGTGACGCAGAAGCCGACGCCTTTCCGGGTCGGCGCCGGGGCGCCGCAGTTCGCCGACCAGCCCGATGACGACGTCCCCTTCGACGGCGTGAGCGTGTTCGAACGGCTTGCCGAAATCGTGCCCGAAGAGATCCTCACCCGCAGCTACCGCGCGGGAGGGGAGGATCTCGCCGAGCTCGTGAACTCGGCCTTCTACGACGGGCGTCTCGTCTCGTTGCCCTGGGCAGGCTCGTATCTCGGTCGCGGCAGCCTCAGCGTCGACTACGTCGAGGG
>QFPD01000332.1 GCA_003248845.1 Microbacterium sp.
CGGCGGCGGGGATGACGGCTTTGATCCGGGGGGAGGTCATGCGGCTACCCTACCGGGCGCGTGTTTCGCGGCGAGGAACGTCCCGTAACGGACGGCGCGAATACAATCGGACCATGCCCGATGCCATCGCCGACGCGAAGCGGGCGCTCCGCGCCGACCTGCGCGAACGGCGCCAGCAACGCTCCGACGCCGACCGCGCCGCTGACGCCGTGGGCGTCGCCACTCAACTCGACGCCCTCGTCGAGCGCCTGGGGGCGCACAGCGTGTCGTGCTTCCTGTCGACGCCCACCGAGCCCGGCACGCAGGACTTCATCCGGGGTGCCGTGGCCCGCGGCATCCGCGTTCTCCTGCCCATCACGCGCGAGGACGGGCTCATGGACTGGGCGGTCGCCGACCCCGACGGCGAGATCTCCGAGGGCCTGTACGGCGTGCCGGAACCCGTCGGCGACGTGCTGAGCCCGCTCGCGGTGAACGACGTCGACCTCCTGATCGTGCCCGCCGCCGCCGTCGACCGCACCGGCATGCGCATGGGCTGGGGGCGCGGCTACTTCGACAAGACCATCGGCTCCATGGAGCAGTGCCCGCCCGTCTACGCCGTCGTCTTCGACTCCGAGATCTTGGATGCCGTGCCGCACGACGTGCACGACCAGCCGGTCACCGGCGTCGTCACCCCCACTCAGACCATCGCCCTCGCGCCCGCCCGGCACTGAGGACACCACGCCCCGTCGAGGATCACATGCCCACCTACGCCTACGCCTGCACGCAGTGCGGCCACCGTTTCGATGCCGTCCAGTCCTTCAGCGATGCCGCTCTCACCGAGTGCCCCGAGTGCGGCGGCGTGCTGCGCAAGCAGTACGGCTCGGTCGGAGTGACCTTCAACGGTTCGGGCTTCTACCGCACCGACTCGCGTGCGTCGACCGCCGGTGGCGACTCGACGAGCAAGGGCTCCGGCGAGAGCAGTGGCGCGAGCACGTCATCTTCGCCATCATCGAAGTCTGAGGCGAAGGCCTCCCCCGCACCGTCGGGATCGTGAGCCGGCCGGGGCCGGAGACCGTGAGGAGACTCGGATGATCAAAGGCTTCAAAGACTTCATCATGCGCGGCAACGTCATCGACCTCGCGGTCGCTGTCGTCATCGGCGCCGCGTTCACCGCGATCGTCAACACGTTCGTCGAGGGCCTCATCAACCCGCTGATCGGCGTGATCTTCCAGGTCGGCGATCTGAGCGCGTGGACGCTCGAGGTTCCGACCCTGTCCGGCGGCACCTCGACGTTCCTCATCGGTTCCATTGTGGGCGCGCTGATCAACTTCGTCGCCGTCGCGGCAATCGTCTACTTCGTGTTCGTGCTGCCGATGAACCACTTCAAGGAGCGCCAAGCCGCCAAGGCGGGCGTCAACGAGGCTCCCGAGGAGAAGCTCCCGACCGAGCAGGAGATCCTCATCCAGATTCGCGACCTGCTCGAGAAGAACGGCACCGCGACGCGCTGAGCGCGCCCCGGTCCAGGGGCCCGGGCCCACTCATCCCGGGTTCAGTAGTGCGGAGGGACGTCCCGCCGCATCCGGTCGTCGTTCGGTCCGCTGGGCTCCGCCGCGGTCGGCGTGGGTGCGTCGCTCGGCCCGCTCACCTCGGGGTCCGGGTCCGTCCCCGCAACCGGCGTGAGCTGGGCTCGACGCGCACCGCGCACGCGCACGACCCGCTGGCGCGGGGCGCCCGGCTCGGCGGCATCCGGATCAGTCGAGGACATCGATGGGCTGCGTCACCGTGTCGACCGCCCCGCCTTCAGGGGGCACTCCGAGGATCGCGGCGATGCGCTCGGCGACGCCGGCCGGGTCGCTGTAGAGATCGAACGCGTGCACACGGATGTAGTGCCAGCCAAGGCGCCGCAGCACCTGCGGGCGCAGACGCAGTGTTTCGCGGAGCGTGTCGTGCGCCGTGTCGGCGTCGCTCTCGGCGACCATCGCCTTGCCCTTGTACTGCGCGACGATCGGAAGCTGGCCGCGGTAGTCCACGTCGACCGCGACGCCGCGCGCCCGCAGGTGCCGGGCGAGGCTGAGGGTCAGCGGGTCGGCGAGGTCTTCGAGGCGGGCCTCGCGTCCACGGGCGGCGATCCCGCCGAGGATCGTCATGAGGCGGGATGCCCCTGAGGCGAGCCGTCCTTCGTCGAACGCCGACGGGCGGATCGACGAGACGATGACCATCGACCGACGCGCGCGGGTCATGCCGACGCGCAGGAGCCGCTCGCCGTCATCGCCGGACAGGTCTCCGAAGTCGCTGAGGACACGGCCGTGCTTGGTGAGGCCGAACCCGAGCGAGAAGACGACGCGATCGCGGCTCTCGGCGACCGACTCTTCGAGGCCGAGCACGGCGAACGGCTCGGCGGTGTCGCGGCCGACGAAGTCGGCGACGTCGGCCCGCCCGGAGAACGCGGCCGCGACGGCAGCGCGGACGCGCTCGGCGTGCCGCGTCGAGGCGGTGACGACCATGAGCGACTCGGTCGGACGGTTGACGGCGTGCTCGACGACGAGAGTCACGACGCGCGCGACCTCGGCGTCGGG
>QFPD01000052.1 GCA_003248845.1 Microbacterium sp.
TCGTCCGCACGCACCGCTTCCACACCGCTCGTGCTGCCGCCCGGACCGTTCCGGCTCGGCGCGATCGAGGGCGCAACGCCCGGAAAATGGATCGACGTCTGGAAGAGCCGCTACGGGCAGATCCCCCTCGAGCTCGTTCCGCTCGGGATCGGCGATCAGCGCGGAGCGGTGGCCTCGGCATCCGTCGACGCCGCGCTCGTGCGGCTGCCGATCGACCGCACGGGACTGCACATGATCACCCTCTACGACGAGGTGCCGGTCGTCGTGTGCAGCGCCGGCTCGCACCTCACGGCCGCCGAGGAGTTGACCCTCGCCGATCTCGCCGGCGAAGTCGTGATCACGCCCACTCACGCGCCGATCGCGGTCACCGTCCCCGGCGCCGAGCCGCCGCGGTTCGCGGCACCCTCGACCGTCGAAGAGGCCATCGCGACGGCGGCGACGGGGGTGGGCGTCGTCATCGTGCCGATGTCGCTCGCCCGCCTGCACCACCGGAAGGATGCCGCGCACCGCCCGCTCACCGACGGACCGCACTCGACCGTCGCCCTCGTGTGGCGCGACGACGGCCCGACCCCGCCCCTCGTGGACGCCTTCATCGGGATCGTTCGCGGGCGCACCGCGAACTCGTCGCGCTGAAGAGATCCGTCGCGCTGAAGGAACTTCGCGCGGAAGCCTAGACTCGCCCCATGACATCGCTCGTGTATCTCTGCGCACGCCCGCAGGAGGGCGCCGCGGCCGCCGAGTACGAGTCGTTCCGCACGGCGATGCGCCTCGGCGAGGACGAGCTGGAGCGCTGGGACCTCGTGCGCGAAACCCTCCCGTCGGACTTCACCGCGCGCTGGCGCGGTGCCGTCGTCGGCGGCAGCCCCTTCAACGTCACCGACCCCGAAGACACCAAGACCGACGCGCAGCGTGGGCTCGAAGCCTCCCTCGCCCGCCTCGCCGACGCAGCGGCGTCCGGCCGCATCGCCGCGCTCTTCACCTGCTACGGCATCGGTGTCGCGACGCGCACGCTCGGCGGCGAGGTGACACGCGCCTACCCCGAAGACACCGGTCCGACGCCCGTCGCACTGACGGACGACGGCCGCGCCGACCCGCTGTTCGGCGCGCTCGCGCACCGGTTCACCGCCCTCACCGCCCACAAGGAGGGCACCGCGACCCTGCCCCCGGGCGCGGTGCTGCTCGCTGAGAACGAGGGATGCCCCGTGCAGGCGTACCGCGTCGGCGATCGGCTCTACGCGACGCAGTTCCACCCCGAGCCCACGGGCCGCGCGTTCACGGAGCGCATGGCCGTCTACCGCGACGACGGCTACTTCGCGGCTCCCGACTACGACCGCATCGCCGCCCGCGTACTCGCCGCGTCGCTGTCGGAACCCCCGCGCATCCTGCGCGCCTTCGCCTCCGCGTTCTGACCCGCGGCGTCGGGGTCTATGCCGGAGGACCGACGACCGCCGCCGCGTCCGGCGGAAGGACGAGTCCGCCGGGCCCCGCGACCTCCACGGTCGCAAGCCATACCGTGTCGCCGGACGCGATGTCGATGCGCCACGGCTCGGCGGAGAGGTTGATCCAGACCGTCGCCGCGCCTCGGTGCAGGAGCCACCGTCCCGGTCCCGCCGACTCGGCGGCGTGTCCCGCACGGTGCGAGTCGGTGAGCTCGGCGCGTTCCCGCCGCAGCCGCGCGAGCGACCGGTACAGCGCGAGCAGTCGCGCGTGATCGCCTTCCGCCGCTTCTGCCCAGTCCAGCGTGGAGCGCTGGAAGGTCGCGGGGTCGTTCGGGTCGGGGACGACCGACTCGTCCCATCCCATCGCGGCGAACTCGGCCTTGCGTCCCGACCGTACCGCCTCGGCGAGCTCGGGTTCGGGGTGCGACGTGAAGAACTGCCACGGCGTCGAGGCACCCCACTCCTCCCCCATGAAGAGCATGGGCGTGCCCGGCGCGGTCATCGTGAGGACGGCGGCGACAGCGAGCCGGTCGTACGACAGCGACTGGCTGAGCCGGTCGCCCGCGGCGCGGTTGCCGATCTGGTCATGGTCCTGCGCGAACTCGACGAACCGCCACGACGGCACGGCCTCCGGCACGGGCCTTCCCCAGTTCTCGCCGCGGAACGAGGAGTAAGTGCCGTCGTGGAAGAACCCACCCGCCCACGTCTTCGGCAGCGCCTCGGGGGCGGCGAAGTCGGCGTAGTAGCCCGACGTCTCGCCCGTGAGGGCGACGTGTGCGGCGTGATGCCAGTCGTCGACCCATTGCGCGTGGATGCCGTAGCCGCCGGCATCGCGCGCCGTGATCATGATCGGATCGTTCAGGTCGCTCTCGGCGATGAGGGTGAGGGGCCGGCCGAGTTCGGCGGAGAGCGCGTCGACCGCCGTGGAGAGCTCGGCGAGGATGTGCTGGGGCTGATCGCCTGATTCGTGGAGGGCGTGGACGGCGTCGAGGCGCAGCCCGTCGACGTGGTTGTCGCGCAGCCACATGAGCGCGTTCCCCGTGATGTAGTCGCGGACGGCGCGTTCGTCGAGGTTGACGCTGTCGCCCCACGTGTTGGCGTGCCCCTCGCGCAGATAGGGTCCGAACTCGGGCAGGTAGTTCCCCGACGGCCCGAGGTGGTTGTAGACGACGTCCTGGATGACGGCGAGCCCGGCGGCGTGCGCGGCATCCACGAAGCGGCGGTACGCCTCCGGCCCGCCGTAGTCTTCCTGCACGGTGTACCAGAGCACGCCGTCGTAACCCCAGTTGTGGGTGCCGTTGAAGCCGTTCACAGGGAGCAGCTCGACGTGCGTGACCCCGAGACCGGCGAGGTACGCGAGCTTCGCGGCCGCCGCGTCGAGTGTGCCCTCGGGCGTGAACGTGCCGATGTGCAGCTCGTAGACCAGGCCTCCCTCGAGAGGGCGCCCCGGCCACGAGGCGTCGGTCCAGGGGAAGGATGCCGCGTCATCCCACGCCGAGAGGTCGTGCACGCCGCGCGGCTGCCGCCGCGAGCGGGGATCGGGCCGTGCGGGTGCGTCGGCGCTGTCGCCGAGGACGAACCCGTATTCGGCGCCCGGCGCCAGCGCGACGTCGACACGCCACCACCCGGCCTCCGCGCGGGTGAGATCGATGTCGGTCTCACCCGGACGTCGCAGTCGGACCCGCGACGCACGGGGCGCCCACACCTCGATGCTCACTCCACCATCATGCCTTCCGCCGATGTCCGTCGACGAGCGCGACCCGCGACAGCTCGACGCTCGCCCACAGCGCCTCCGAGGTGCGGGCGGCGACGACGCGCCGGATCACCGCTGCGGCGCGAAGGGGGTTCCGAGAGCCGCGGCGATCGACGTGAAGATGCGCGTCGCAGGCGAGCTGCACACGATGCCCGTGGGGTTGTCCGTGAGCGTCGGCGCCTCGCAGTCGCCGGAGGGGATGTCGCTGTTGGTCATCGTGATGACGGTCACGTCGTGGGCGGTGTCGTAGAACATCGAGGAGTTGTAGCCCGGCAGTTCGCCCGCATGACCGACCCAGCCGTTCTGACATCCCCAGCCGAGACCGTAGCCACCGGCGCCCGCCCCGTTGAACTCGCGGAACGATGTCAGGCGGTCGAGCTGCGCGGCCGCCGGGAGGAGTCCGGCGCCGGTCGCCTCGGCGCGTCCGAAGGTCAGGAGGTCGGATGCCGAGGAGATGAGCCCGCCGGCCGACCAGGCCCAGGAGGGGTTCCAGTCTGTCGTCTCCTCGGGGGCGTCGGGGGTGGCGCGGCCGCCCTGCAGCGTGTAGCCGCGCGCGTGTGGGGAGGGGAATGCGGCATCCACGGGGAACACGGAATGGTCCATCCCGAGAGGCTTCAGAATCCCGTTCGTGAGGGCGTCGCCGTAGGACCGGCCGGTCACCTTCTCGATCACCCGACCGAGGAGCACGGTGTTGGTGTTGGAGTAGTCGAAGGCTGTGCCGGGGGCGAAGCCCTTCGCGGGCAGCGACGTGCCCACGCGGATCAGCTCGTCGGGCGTCCACTGCGTCAGGGGCTCGTCGAAGAACCGCGCCTGCCAGGCCTCGTCGAGCGTGTAGCTCGCGATCCCGCTCGTCATGTCGGCGAGCTCGCGCAGCGTGATGGCGTCTCCTCCCTCCACGCCGTCGATGTACTCCGAGATGGGGTCGTCGAGGCTGAGCTCTCCTTCGGCGGCGAGCTGGGCGAGGAGCGTCACCGTGAAGGGCTTCGTGATCGAGCCGACCCGCTGGTAGAGGTCGGTCGTCATCGCCGCGCCCGTGGTCGGATCGGCGATGGCGTAGGCCTGGAGAAAGAGTCCGTCCGGAGACTGCACGGCGACGATCGCGCCCGGTGCCGCCGCCGCGGCGAAGCCCGCCTGTGCGGCGGCGTCGATCGTTGCGGCGAGCACGGCGGGCATGGCGCTCGTGGGGAGCGCCTCGGTGCGCGCGATCACCGTCTCGGGGTCGGCGACGCACGTCGAGACGGGGGCGGCGGATGCCGGGGTGGATGCCGCCGGGTCCGGGCCGGCCTGTGCCGCACACCCCGAGAGGAGGAGAGCGGTGACGGCCGTGATGAGCGGGAGGGAGCGGCGCGGTCGCATGGCGGACCTTTCACGACGGGTGTTCTGCGTCCTTCGGGTGGACTTTCCCACTGTGCGGTCGAACGCGCGCGGAGGGGAAGGGACCCAGGCCTATGTCTTCGGGCGCCGTCAGCCGCCGATCCTCCGCGCGTCGAGGGCGTCGAGGAGCAGGTCGATCCCGTAGAGGAACTCCTGCGTCGGGTCGTAGCCGATCGCAAGGAGCTCGGTCGCGGACTCGTTCAGGTACGGGAACTGCTCGGGCGGGAGCTGAGGGAGGTAAACCTCCTCGGTCATGTCCGCGAGCGCGTCCGCGCTGTCGAACGGCACGTTCGCCTCCTGCATGGCATACCCGTAGACGTGCCCGTTGAGCAGCCAGTTGGCGTGCGTGGCCATCACGACCGAGAACCCGGCGCGACGAAGGCATGCCGTGACGGCCTCGCGATGCCGCAGGTTCGCCGGCCCGGGCGTGGTCCGAGACTCCATGAGGCTGATCGCCCACGGGTGGCGCGCGAGGGCCTCGCGGGCAGAGAGGGCTTCCGCCCGCATCGCGACCTTCCAGTCGACGTCGAGCGGCGGCGGCTCGATCTCGGCGAAGACGACGTCGACCATCGCGTCGAGCAGTTCGTCTTTGTTCGCGATGTAGTGATACAGCGACATCGCGCCCGCTCCGAGTGCGGTGGCGAGGCGCCGCATGCTGAGGCCCTCGACCCCCGCGTCGTCGGCGATGCGGACGGCCTCGGCGACGACGCGCGCCGCGCTCAGACCTTCCGGCTCCGCGGCGGGCTCCCGTCCCTGCGTCATTCGAGGGTCTCCTCACTCACGGCAGTTCGGGGACTATCGTACGGCGTACGCGCTGTCGTACACTGTACGTCGTACGCTGTACGACATGCCCACCATCTCTTCGAAGGAGACCCGATGTCCCTGCACCGCGCCCCTCAGTCGGCCCCACACCCTGCTCCTCAGAGCACGGCCACCGCGCGCACGCTCGCCGAACGCACGCCCGTGCCACCGCGGGTGAAGCTCGCTGCTGCGTGGACCAGCTTCATGTTTCTCTACGTCTACGTCGACGTGCTCAACTTCTACAAGCCCGGGGTCGTCGCCGGCATCCTCGACGGACTCGTCTGGAGGTTCGAGGTCAGCCCTCCACTCCTCACGGGCATGCTCGCCTCGGTGATGATCCCGGCGCTGATGATCACGCTCTCCGTGACGCTGCCCGCACGGGCCAACCGTCTCGTCAACATCATCGTGGCACTGCTCTACGTGCCGTATACGGTGTTCAACGTCGCCGGCACGACGCCGGAGTGGGTGCCCTTCTACGTGCTCTCCATCGGCGTCGAGGTGCTCCTGCTCGCTCTCATCGTGCGTGTCGCCTGGACGTCGACGCGACGGCCCGACGCCGCCTGACCGCTCGAAGACGAGGGGCGGTTCGTCACCCCGGTGACGGCCCGCCCCTCACGCCGGACTGCCTCGTGCGTCACTCCTCCCAGCGCGACGGGCCGCCGGATGCCGCGAACTCGGCCGCCGCCGCGGCGCGCAGCTCGGGGTCGGAGACGTAGGCGACCGCCGTCGCGGCGAGCGCCGCCGCGGCATCCACGAGGGCGTCGATCGCCGGCGGCAGCACCGTCAGGTCGGCGAAGGCCGCGTTGTGGGGGAACACGTCGTCGGGGCCGCCGAGTCCCAGCGAGGGATGGATCGAGGGGACGAGCCGGCTCACGTTGCCCATGTCGGTCGAAGGTCCGCCCTGCGGCGGCGCCGCGGGTGGCGGGATGTCGTGCCCGCGTGCGGCGAAAGCCCGCGTCCAGCGACCGGTGAGGGCCGTGTTGGTCTCGAGCGGCAGGTACGGAGGCACCGGGTCGAGGTCGATCTCGGCGCGCGTGCCCGTCGCGAGCGCCGCGCCCTCGATGGCGGCGACGACTCGATCGGTGAGCTCCCGGAGCGCCCCGACGTCGGCCGAGCGGACGTAGAAGAGGGCCGACGCCCGCTCGGGCACGATGTTCGGCGCCGCACCGCCGTCGGAGATGATCCCGTGGATGCGATCGGTGGGCAGGATATGTTGACGCAGTTGCGCAACGCTCTGATAGGCCGTGACGACCCCGTCGAGGGCGTTCCTCCCGAGCCAGGGTGCGCCGGCGGCGTGCGCCGCGCGCCCGTGGAACGTGACCGCGACGCGGCGTACCCCCGTCGTCCGCTGACCGAGGACCGAGCTTGTGCCCCAGCCGCTCGAGGGATGCACCATGCCGGCGGCATCCACATCGTCGAAGCCGCCCGCCCGGATGATGAGCTCTTTGCCGCCGCCGTTCTCCTCCGCGGGCGTGCCGATGAGCGAGAGCCGACCGCCGAGGCGCGCGACGACCGGCGCGGCCGCGAGGAACGCCCCGACCGCCACCGCGGCGATGATGTTGTGCCCGCACGCGTGCCCGATGCCGGGGAG
Source organism: Microbacterium sp. (assembly GCA_003248845.1). Lineage (GTDB taxonomy): Bacteria > Actinomycetota > Actinomycetes > Actinomycetales > Microbacteriaceae > Microbacterium. Next base: position 6,959 of record QFPD01000052.1, read on the forward strand.
CGCGTCGTACTCCGCGATGATCGCGAAGTGGGGGGCGGATGCCGCGGCATCCGCCCCGGCGCGCGCCCGCAGAGCCGTGTCGAGCCCGAAAGCACCGACCTCGGCATCCACGCCGTGCGTCGCGAGCAGGGCCGCGATGCGCGCGACGGACGCATGCTCTTCGAAGCCGATCTCGGGCTCGTCGTAGAGCTCGCGAGCGAGCCGCGCGAGGTCGGGGCGCAGGCGCTCGACGGCCGCCGCGATCTCGTCGTCTGCGGGCGCGGCGTCGGGCAGGGCCTCCGCGTCGGTCACAGCGTCGGTCACAGCTCGACGAGATCGCCGGCTGGGGTGCGCAGCGTCAGCCGGAAGCCTGCGGCGTCACCCGCGACGACCTCGGCGAGCCCGTCGCCGAGGTGGAACGCGGCGAGGATCTCGCGCAGCGGCGCCGGGTCGGGCTCCGTGCGCACGAGCGAGACGAGCTCGACTGTCGGGATGTCGCTGAGCCCGGGCTGAGGCGTCGTGCCCCAGTCGATGAGGAACGGCACGTCGATGCGGCGGTGCTCGCCGCGAGTAAGGCGCCACTCGAGGAGGGTGCCGTCGGGGGTGCGCCGCGACAGGTCGCTGACGTCGCCCGGATCGTAGCCGCCCGCGCGCGCCGCCGCGACCGTCGCCTCGATGTCGGCGGGGTGGACGGCGTACGCCTGCACGGACGGCGCGCTGAGCGTCGAGATGCCGAACGTCTCGGGCAGCTCGGGCTCCGACCGGTCCGGGTTCGGGCCGATCAGCTCGATGTACTGCGGGCCGCGGCGCCCGTCGATCGTCAGCGCGACGAGCGCGTTGGCGGTGCCCGTCGGGTGCGCGCCGCCGGGAGCCGCGACGACGCCCGTGCGCTCGGCGAACCAGTCCACGAGCGCAGGGAGGTCGGGGCCTGCGATGACGACATGGTCGAGAAGGGTGGGGATGCTCATCGGTTTCCTCGCTGCCGGGTGGGGACTTCGGGTTCGCCGAGCGACAGCATAAGCCGGTTCGCCCAGTTGAAGAAGGCGGCGCCCCCGATGACGTCGACGATCTCCGCGTCGTCGAGGCCGGCGGCGCGCAGCCGCGCGATGTCGCCCGCACCGAAGGCGAGCGGCGTCTCGGCGAGGGCGACGGATGCCGCCGTGACGGCGTTCCACGTCTCGTCGCCGAGATCGGCCTGCACCCCCTCGTCGAGCAGGCGCTGCACGTCGCCTCCGCGACCCGACTCGCGGGTCGCGGAGGCGGCGTGGACCGACGCGCAGAACACGCAGCCGTTGGAGCGCGAGGTCGCCGCGGCGGCGAGCTCGCGCTCGGCACGGCCGATGCCGCCCGTGACGTTGTAGAAGATGTCGAGATCCGTCAGCGTGCGCGCGTGAAGGGCGGCGGGGTCGCGCGCGAGCAGCCGGAAGTACGGCATCTTGGCGCGGGCGGGTTCGATGAGCGCCTCGCGCTGGACGTCGGTGAGGTCGTCCTCGGCGACGGGCTCGAGCCACGGCACCCACCCGAGACCCTGCTGCGTGAACGCGTCGGGCCGGGCCAGGTCGGGGTAGTCGGTGACGAGCGCGGTCATCGGATCGCTCCTTCGGTCGAGAGGGCGGACACCTCGGCATCGGCGGGGCCGGCTGCCGCAAGGACGCGCAGTCCCCACGCGAGCCGGAGTTGGAAGGCGAGGAAGGCGACCAGCTGCGACAGCGACACGATGTCGTCGGCGCTCCAGGAGGCGGCCACGAGGGCCCGAAGCGCGTCCGCACGCGCTTCGCGCGGACGGAACACGAGCAGGTGCGTGTGCGCGAGGGCCGCGGCGAGCCGCGGGCCGAGGGAGCCGGATGCCGCGGCATCCACCTCACGCGCCGTCCACCGCGGGCCCGCCGTCGACTCGCCCGCGAGCTGCGGCTCGCGGTAGGCGCCGTACGGGCCCTGCGTCGCCGTGGCGGCAGCCGCCGCGGCGACGACGCCGACGAGCTCGGGCGCCTCGTCGCCGAGGAGGTCGTCGTAGAACGCGGTCGCAGCGTCGAAGCCGTGGAGCCGGGCGACGAACGCGGCCACGGCGTAGCGCTTGGCGAGGGCGAACGTGCCGGGGTCTTCCGGTTCGAGGAGCGCCGTGAAGCTGCGCTGCGCGTTCTCGCGCGCTTGGGCTCGCTGGTCGCGGACGGCGGTGAGGGGATCGCCGGGCGCGATGCCGGCGAGCAGGTCGATGATGTCGGCGGAGGCGGTCATCGTGTTCCTTCCTGAGAGGGGACGGCGGCCGCGAGCGGGCGGTGCGCGCGGTGGAGCTCCGCGGCGGCATCCGGCCCGGTCGCGAAACCGAGGCGGGGTGCCACCTCCTCGGCGAGGAGCTGGAGCGATCGGAGAGTGAGCTCGTGCGTCGCGGCGACCGAGTGCACCTGGAACGACACGTCGCTGACGGCGGCGAGCGTCTGGTCGGCGGAGAGCGACGCGACGACCTCGTCGACGGTGCCGATGTGCGTATCGGTGAGCCGGGCGAGTTCGTCGATCGAGAGACCGT
>QFPD01000333.1 GCA_003248845.1 Microbacterium sp.
TCGTGGCGCTGCTGGCATTCCTCTCTGTCGTTCGACTGTGGAATGCGCGGCCCGAGCTGCCCAAGCTGACGCTCGCCGTCGGGATCGGCATCATCCTGCAGGCCGTCATCGGCGGCATCACGGTCTGGCTGCACCTGCATCCCGCGATCGTCGGCCTCCACTTCCTGATTTCCGCGGCGCTCGTCGCCGTCGCCGCGGCGTACGTCGTGCGGGTCTACGCGGCGCCGGGGCCCCGCCGGCTCGCGGTGCCCGGACGGTACGCGGCTCTTGTCCACGTGACGAGCGTGTTCGTTCTGATTACCGTCGTCATCGGCATCCTGCTCACCGGATCCGGCCCGCATGCGGGCGACGACGCCGCCGCGCGCAACGGGCTCGACCCGATCCTCTGGCAGCACGTGCACAGTTGGCCGGCCTATATCCTGCTCGCGCTCACGCTCGTCGTGTTCGCGGGGTCCTTCCGGATGCCGAGCCTGCTGCGTCTGCCGCTGTGGAGCGGCCTGCTGCTCGCCGTGGAGGGCCTGCAGATCGTCGTCGGGCTGTGGCAGGCGCGCACGGGACTGCCGATCGCGCTCGTCAATATCCACATGGTCCTCGCGGTCTCGCTTGTCGCGGCGATGACCTCTCTCGTCCTGCACCTGAAGGCGCCGCTCGGCGGCCTGACTTTCGCAGACGGCTCCACAGCGGGATCATAGGTGGTGCATCGCTCGCACTCGGGCGGTTCGCAGATAGTCGAAGAGCCGCATCGGATGACGCGGCACGACATGAAGGAGTCCCGCATGCCCACCACCCGCCTCAGCCGCAGCATCCCGTTCTGGGTGCTCGTGGCGGGATCCGTCGTCGCGATCGCCGGCGGCGCCTACTTGCTCATCACGAAGCTCGCGGTGATGGCCTCCACCCTGACCGACGGGAGCGCCACCGGTGTCGAGGTCTACGCCGGCCAGACGTGGGCCGTGATCGGCGGCATCCTCGTGGGAGCCGGCCTGGTCGGCCTCGCCCTCGCGTTGACCCTCGCGGCGCTGCGCGCCGTCGTGGCGCCGCGTGCCATCGAGGTCGAAGCCGTCGAGGTCATCTCCGCCCCCGCGTGGGAGGACGAGGTCGTGGAGACCGTTCCCGCATCCCGTGCCGAGGCCCGCGCCTCCGCCGCTCCGGCGACCGCTGCCGCAGACCCCGAGGTTGCGTTCGCAGCCGAGGAGCCCGACGCGACGTCCCCGACCGACGCGGAGACGCCCCGCGCCTGACCGCGCGCGAAGAACGACCCCGGTGCCGCCTCGCGGACCGGGGTCGTTCTTCGTCCGGCGCCGGTTCAGGCGCCGAAGGGCGCGCGCGTGGCGATGACGGTGACAAGTCGCTCCACGGCGAAGACGGGGTCGCGCGACGCGCCCTTGACCTCGGCATCTGCGCGCGCCGCCGCCTGGATCGCCATGCCGAGCGATGTCTCGTTCCAGCCGGTGAGATCACGACGGGCGCGGTCGACCTGCCAATCCTTCATGCCGAGCCGCGCCGCCAGGGCGCGCGCGGGCTCACGGCTGCCGGCGACACGAGCCATCGTGCGCAGCTTGGAGGCGATCGCGGCGACCAGGGGAACCGGGTCGGCTCCGCTCGCGAGAGCGTGACGCAGCGCGACGAGCGCATCGCCGTACCGCCCCGCGATCGCCGTGTCGGCGACGGTGAACGCCGAGGTCTCGACCCGCCCGCCGTAGTAACGCTCGACGATCTGTTCTGTGATGTCGCCGGGAACGTCGGCGATGAGCTGCTGACACGCCGCGGCGAGTTCGGTGAGATCGTCGGCGAACGCGCCGACGAGACCACGCAGCGCGAGGGGTGCGATCTTCCGGTGCGCCGACTGGAACTCGCCCGCGGCGAAGTCGAAGCGATCGGAATCCCGCTTGACCGCGGGGCAAGCGATCTCGATACCGCTCCCCTGTCCGGCCCTGATGGCGTCGAGCAGCTTCTTGCCTCGCACGCTCGCCCCCGTGTGCCGGAGGACGACGGTGGCGCCGTCCTGCGGTGCGTCGAGGTAGGCGAGAGCCTCGGTGAGGAACGAGTCGGAACACTTCTCGACGCCCGAAATCCGCACGAGTCGCGGTTCGCTGAAAAGGGACGGTGAGGTGAGAGCGAGCAGGCTCCCGGACGCGTAATCGTCGGCGCGGAGGTCGGAGACTTCGAGGCTTGCGTCCTCTGCACGGAGGAAATCGCGGATGCCTGCGATCGCGCGCTCGGCGCACACTTCCTCGGGCCCGGAGACGAGCACGATGGGTGCGGGCTGCGGCTGGCGCCACGAGATCTGCGGGATCGCCGACGCTGCGCGGGTGGGTGCTCGACGCGGCGCGGGGCTCATGGCATCAGCCTACCCATCGGGTGCGACAGCAGCCGGGGCGCGCTGACGCCAGGCGCGCAGTCCCGTATCGTCCTTCCAGACGGCGAGAAGTCCGCTCTGGTCGGTTCGCAAGGCGAAAGTTCCGACGGTGGCGAGCATGGCGAGCGTCTCGGCGCGCGGGTGACCATAAGTGTTCGTGCCGACGCTGA